>QGUO01000602.1 GCA_003242495.1 Pseudomonadota bacterium
CCGTCACCGGACCAGCCTCATGGCGCCGAGCAGATCGACGATGCCCACCCACAGGCGGTTGCGCTCGCCGTACTTGGAATGACCACGCGTGCGCGGTCGATGCCCGACGGGCACCGAGATCACCTGCGCCCCCGCGCGCTGGAACAGCGCCGGGAGGAAGCGATGCATGTGGTCGAAGCGCGGCAGCGTCAGGAACGTCTCGCGATGCATGACCTTGATGCCGCAACCGGCGTCGGGCGTGCCGTCGCGCAGCATGCGCCCGCGCACGCCGTTGGCGATGCGCGAGGAGATGCGCCGCAGCCAGCCGTCGCGGCGCGCCGTGCGATGCCCCACCGCCAGACGCACTGCAGTGGGCTCGGCCGCAGCGATGGCGTCGAGCAGCGCCGGGATGTCCGCCGGATCGTTCTGGCCGTCCCCGTCGAGCGTGACGACCCACTCGGCGCGCGCCGCGCGCACGCCGGTGAACACGGCCGCGCTCTGGCCGCGACGCTCGGGGTGTTGCAACAGGCGGATTTCGGCGAGGCCCTGCTCACGGGCCGCGCGCACGGCTGCGGCCGTGCCGTCGGTACTGCCATCGTCGACGAACAGGATCTCGAAGGGCCGATGACGGAGCAGACTTGCGTGGATTTCCCGCGCCAGCGGCCCGATGTTCTCGGCCTCGTTCAAGACCGGTACGACGACGGAGAGTCTCATGCGTGGGCCAGTATATCGGGTCCACTATAATGGGTCCTCATGTCGGGACTCCACCATCACCACGGGCATGACGCGGCCCATGGCGGTCGCGTGCTGGGCGGGGCGCTGGCGCTCACGGCCGGTTTCATGCTCGTCGAGCTGGCGACGGGCGTGATCGCCGGCTCACTCGCGCTGCTCGCCGACGCCGGCCACATGCTCACGGATGCCGCCGCGCTCGCACTGGCGTGGACGGCGGTGCGCCTCGGCGCGCGCCCGGCGGATACGCGGCGCACCTTCGGCTATCAGCGGGTGCGGGTCATCGCGACCTTCGTGAACGGCTGCGCGCTGTTGTTCATCGTGGCATGGATCGCCATCGAGGCCATACGGCGCCTGTTCGCGCCGCCCGAGGTGGACGCCACGCTGGTGCTCTACGTGGGCGTCCTCGGCGCAGCGATCAACCTGGCCGTGTTCGCCATGCTTCGTCGCGGCGACGCGCACGACATGAACATCGCGGCGGCCTCGCTGCACGTGCTCGGCGATCTACTCGGCTCGGTGGCGGCGATCATTGCCGCCATCGTCATTCTGCTCACCGGCTGGATGCCCATCGACCCCTTGCTGTCGCTGGTGGTGTGCGCCTTGATCGTGCGCAGTGCCTGGGTGCTCGTCGGGCGCTCCGCGCACATCCTCATGGAGGGCTCACCGGACTGGCTGGATGTCGCGGAGCTGCGCCGCACGCTCGAAGCGCGCGTGCCGGCCATCCGCGACGTGCACCACGTGCACTGCTGGCTCGTCGGTCCCCAGGATGCACTGCTCACCATGCACGCCTCGGTCGCCGTGGGCGCGGATCACTCCAGCGTGCTGCGCGACGCCAAGACCGTGCTCGCGGAACATTTCGGCATCAACCATGCCACCATCCAGCTCGAGCCCGACGAATGCTTCGATCGGGCGTGCGAGTGAGGCAGGCAGCGGCACGGCACCGAGCGTTGCCGGCGCGCAAGACGACCGCGCCCGCCCGACAAGACGGACATTCATGTGGAGGCCTGGCAGATGATCCGGCCGCAGGCGCAGCGCTCCTTGCGCCCGCCGACGCCTTTCTCAGCAGGCGCAGCAAGGGCGGTCTAACCGGGCGGGCCGGGTGGGCGCGGGGGCGTCCTTCCAGCGTCCGTCGGTCGGCCTCAAGCGTCGATGCTGCGCTTCGCCTCGCGGAAAGTCTCGTGCATGCGCCGCTTCATCTCGGCCTGCGCCGCCGCCATCTGCGCCTCGTCCGCCTTTCTGGGCGGGAGGAAGGG
>QGUO01000177.1 GCA_003242495.1 Pseudomonadota bacterium
GGGCAGGTCATGGCCTGGACCGGGCCCGCGGTCGTCGTTCCCACGGCCATTCGGAGAATCGCCGTCCTCTTTCATGTTCCGCTGTCTCGTTCGATCCGCTGTCTCGTTCGATCCGCTGCCGTTCGATGCCCTGGGCAGGCCTGCGACTCTCACAAGCGGTAAAGGGGATGCCAGGCACCGTCCGCTACGCACCGGTGCCGGCGTTCGATCCTCAACCCAGAAACGGAGGCTGCGCCCACGGCGTTCCGCCGTGCACCCGTGACCGGCGGAACATCCGTGCCGCGCGGACGTACAAGTCCAGGAGGACGAACATGAATGTGCGATTCCTGGTCGCGGACGAACGCGAAGCGAAGTTCTTCGATGCCCCCAAATTCGGCGTGCCGCTGCAGGCCGCCGGCTCGCTAGTGAATGACACGGCCCGCGCCCGCGACCGCGAACTGGAGACGGATCGCGCGGGGCAACGTTTCAATCCTGCCAATCCGGGGCGCCATGGCATGGACGGCGAGCGCAGCACGCATCGCCAGGCGCTCGCCGATTTCGCGCGCGGCGTCGCACGCACGCTCGAACAGGGGCGCATACGCAACGAGTTCGATCGTCTGGTCATCTTCGCCGGGCCACGCATGCTCGGGCTGCTGCGCGAGGCGCTGCCCGTGCCATGCCGCTCGCTGGTCGCGGCCGAGATCCCCAAGGATCTCGTCCACGAGGACGAGGCGGTGGTCCGGGAGAACGTGCCCCGCGACGTCTTCTTTCATTGATCCGGATTTCGGAGGGGACGCCATGGCACGCGATCATCGCTACCGATACCGGCAGTCCTGGGGTCGCCCGCGCGGGCGCTTCGAGCAAGCGCGCTGGCCACCCGGCGAGGAGCGCGATCGTTATTCGACGGGGGGTGAGCGGCGCTACCAGCCAGCTTGGGAGGAAGAAGGCTACGAGGGGAGCCGTTCCTACGCCGGCGGTGGCTACCCGGAGGAATTCGGCTACCGCGAGGCGGACGACGAAGAGGGATACCGCGCAGGCGAGGGGCCCGGGCAACGCTGGCGGTCGTACGACGAGCGCATCGAGGGCGCCTATGGCCCGGAGGACGCCTGGCACCATGCGGACCCGGTGTATCGGCATGACGCCTTTCGCGGCGGACCCTGGTCCCGCCTGGACGAGCCCTACTGGCTCGACACACGCGGCTCGTTCGTATCGGGATTCCCACCCGGCGCGGACTCGCCCCGACCGATCGACTACCTCGGCCCGGGCGGCGACATGGCGGAATGGATGCACCCGTCCGACCGGTACGAGGGGCAACCCTCGTTTCGAGGTCGCGGCCCGAAGGGTTATCGCCGCTCCGACGAGCGCCTGCAGGAGATCATATGCGAGCGCCTCACCGAGGACCCCTATATCGATCCCAGCGATGTGACGGTGTCAGTCAAGGACCAGGTGGTGACGCTCACCGGCACCGTGGAGGACCGGCGCACCAAGTATCGAATCGAGGACGTGATCGAGCACTGCGGCGGCATCCAGGACATCGACAACCAGCTGCGCCTGCGCGGCAGCGCTGCGCGATCGCCGACGGCTGAAACGGAGTTCACCGAAGCGCGCCGTGCGGGCAAGCGCAACGAGCGGTCCGGCGGCCGCGCCACCAAATGATGTGCCCGCCGCGGGGCGCGGCACCGAGCCGCGCTCCGGCGAGCCTGAGAGACGCCATGAACCCGGACACCCTGCGCGGGCACTTCAGGCAGCTGCGCGGCAAGATCAAGGAACGCTGGGGCCGACTCACGGACGACGAGATCGACCAGATTGAAGGCCGGCGCGACATCCTCGTCGGCAAGCTCCAGGAGCGCTATGGCTGGGAACGCGAGGAGGTCGAGCGGCAGGTCAAGGAGTTCGCCACGCGCCACGGATGGCGCTGACGCGGCCGACGGCCGGACCCGCAGCCGGCGCGCGCCGCCGCATCAGGCTGCCGACAGGTCCATCAGCACCTGGCGCACCTTGTCGAACTCCGAGCCCTTGTCGAAGAAGTGCTCGACGCCGCAGTCGTAGCTCGCGCGGCGGTACTCGTCGCTCGGATAATTGGTCACGATGATGACCGTCTCGGGCCGCTCGATACCGGCGGCGTTGAGCTGCTTGAGCAGACGGAAACAGCTCCCGCCGCGCAGCTGCACGTCCAGGATCAGCACCTTCGGCCGAGCGCTGCGCATGCCTTGCAGCGCTTCGCCGACCGCACCCGCGCAGCCGACCACCCGACTGTTCGGGACTTCTTGCACCGTCTCGATCAACCGCTCCATCACTCGCGGCGAGTCTTCGACGATGTAGATCGTCAGCTCCGCTGACGGGCGTACACCCCCGGCGTCGCCGCCGCCAGCCGCAGTCTCGTCCGACGACTTACTCGACGAGCTGGTTACGCACGGCGTAAGCGGCGATTTCGGCATTGCTGCGCATGCCCATCTTTTCCAGGATCCGTGCGCGATAGGTGCTCACCGTCTTCACGCTGAGCCCGAGCTCGTTGGCCATTACGGCCGGCGAAATGCCCGTCGCAATGCGCGTGAAGACCTGCAGCTCACGCTCCGACAGCCGATTGTGCAGCGGACCGTCCTCCTGCGCCGCACACTCGGAGGCCAGCAGCTCGGCCACGACCGGGGTGATGTAGCGCCGCCCCGTCCCGACTGCGCGCACCGCCTTCACCAGCTCCTCGGGCACGATCATTTTCGGCACATAGCCGTTCGCGCCGGCGCGCATCAGGCGCACCGCGAAGCTGCGCTCCGGATGCATGCTCAGCACGAGAATGGCGAGCTCGGGACGGTCGCGGCGCAGCTGCTTGAGCAGATCGATGCCGCTCTGCCCCGGCAAGGTGATGTCGAGCACCACCACGTCGACCTCCAGTCCGCTCTCGAGCTGCTGCAGCGCTTCCTCGGCCGAGCCGGCTTCGCCGACGACCTCGAGGTCTTCCTCATCGCTCAGCATTTCACGTACGCCCGCGCGCAGAATCGCGTGGTCATCCACGATCAACACACGGATCGGCGTGTGCGGGGCGCGATAGGTGTCCTGCGTTTCGGTCTCTCTTACGTCTAACATCGCCCTTCTTGCCTCCAAAACTATCCGCCAATACACCTGCCGAGGCGCCCTGCCCGAAGTACGCGTTCAGTCGGTTGTAGAGCGTCTTCAGACGCCAAGTAACGCCGCTGCACGCGTCTTGTTTCCACCGCACTGGCGCAAGGTCCCAAGGATCATGCGCCGCTCGACCTCGGCGAGCGAGGTGCCCACCGGGATACGCAGGGATTCCGCTTGGTCCTTTTCAGCATCCGCCTCGCACTCTCTCATCGGTTCGATCTCCGTGCGGCTGCGAGTTTTGCCGAAGTATCGCCAGACCGACCCCGGCCGTCGATTCCACGAGTGGCCGACGTCATGTCGGCTTCGACCTACACGCGTCACACAGCCGCCGAAAGCTTCTGCTCTTCTGCCGGGATGAATGCATCCACCACCGTGCCACGGCCATTCGGCCCGCGCGTGACGCTCAGCACGCCGCCCACCTGGCGCATCCGTTCGCGCATGCCCACCAGCCCATGGGACTTGGTTTTCGGGGGCGCGTTCTGCTGGATGCCAATGCCGTCGTCGGTGATGCGCAGGCGCATGCCGCCGTTCTCGCGGCGCAGCTCCACTTTCACCGACGTGGCTTGAGCATGCTTGAGGATATTGGTGAGCGCCTCCTGCGCGATGCGATAGAACGCGATCGACCAGGCCGGATCGATGTCATCGAAATCCTCCTCGACGTCCACGTCGCAGTCCAGGCCCGTGCGACGTGAGAATTCCTGGCAGTGTGAGCGGATGGCGAACGCCAGGCCGAGATTGTCGAGGTGGCTGGGACGCAGTCCCTCGATCACCTCGTGCTTGAGCTCCACGGTCTCACTGAGCATCTGCAGCGAACGCTGCAGACGCTCGCGCACTTCGGGCACATCCTTCGGCAGACGGCGAGCGATCCAGTTCAGATCCATGTTGATGGCCGTGAGATTGCTGCCGAGCGTATCGTGCAGCTCACGGGCAATGTTCGCCTTCTCCTCCTCGGAGGCCCGGATGAGATGCTGCGACAGCTCGGTCAGCTCGGCCGTGCGCTCCTCGACCAGGCGGTTCAGATGCTCATTGGCCTGCAGCAGGGCGTTTTCGGCGGCGGCCCGCGCGGCCACGTAGCGACGCAGCAGTCGATGCAAGCCGAGCAGCACCAGCACCACCACGACCGTGGTCAGCAGCGCAACGCCCACCGTCACCCACATGTCGCGCAGCACCTCGGCGCGCAACGCCTCGATGCGCGCGTCCTCCTCGCGCATCAACTCGTCGATCACGGCCCGAACCCTGTCCATGGTTGCCGTCGCGTGCTCCGTGCCGGCGACATCCGCCTTTCCGGCGGGCCCGGGTTGATCGCTGCTGCTGATCGTTTGCTCGAGACGCCGAACCGCGTCGGCAGTGAGTTTCTCCAGCTCGGCCACGCTGCGCTGACGGGGCGAGTTCGGCGCAATCAGGCTGCGCAAGTGATCGAGCTCGGTGCGCCAGCTGCGCGTGGCACGGAAGAACGGCTCGAGATAGGCGATCTGACCGGTCAGCAGGTAACCGCGCTGCCCTGACTCGGCCGTGGTGACGATCGATTGAAAACCGCTCAACGTGCGCTTGATCTCGTACGACCGCGCGTATTGCTCGTTCGAGCCCATGGCGGCGCGCGTATTGAGCACCAACAGCGTCGCGTTCATCGCGAGCAACGCGATGGACACCAGAATGATGCCGAGCACGACCATGGGTACGCGATCGGCTACGCGATCGGCCGCACCGTAGGGTGGTGTGCCGGAAGCAGCGGGCGCAGGCGCGTCAGCGGCCAACTGCCTGGGCAGCACCGTGTCGTCTGTGCCGTTGTTCATGGAAATGGGGCGCCCCAGTCCCTGTCCGCGAATTCAAACCAGCAGGTAATGCAACGCCTGCCAGTGCGCCTGTGTTCCTGTGTCGGCCACCGTCGCCATCTGGCGTCAGGTCTCTCCAGGAACGTGCAGGAACCGAATTTCCGACCGGCACGTTACCGGGACGCATCGAATTACCTAGGACTGTGGCAGATGAGACCCGGCAAGGCGTGGTTAGTTGCATCCGCGAGCCTCGCGATCGCCGGCTGCCATCACGCCGAACATCCGGCGCGCACACGTGATGCCCCGCGCGACTCCGCCGCGCCGGCGGCCGCCGAAGCGCAGGCGGACTCCTGGGCGCGACAACTCGCCGCGCAGCGCGCGCTCGCCGGGTCGGCTGACAAGCCACGCGGGGACGGCCCTGGCCACCCGACGCCCGCCGCCGACAGAGTGCGCTAGGATACGTTCTCCCCGACCCTCGGTTTTCGTCTTTCGGCGACCAGGCGCGGCCCACCCAGGCGCGGCCCACCTAAGGACGGTGCTAGCGATGAAACTCTACACTCTGTTCCGCAGCTCGGCGGCCTATCGGGTGCGAATTGCACTCAATTTGAAGGGGTTGAGTTACGAGTCCGTCGGTGTTGCGCTTGCAAAGGGTGAGCATCGCACCGCCGAATATGCCGCCATCAATCCCCAGCAGCTGATCCCGGCGCTGGTGGCCGACGGCACCGTGCTCAACCAGTCCCTGGCCATCATCGAGTATCTCGACGAGATCTACCCGGACCGGCCGCTGCTGCCGCCCGATCCACTCGGCAGGGCGCGGGTACGCTCGATGGCGCTCGCCATAGCCTGCGACATACACCCGCTCAACAACTTGCGCGTGCTGAATTATCTGCGCACGCGACTGCGGCAACACGAGGCAGGGGTGAACGCCTGGTACCGGCATTGGATTGCCGAGGGCTTTGCCGGGCTGGAGAAGCAGGTGCGCGAGTACTCGATCGGGCAGCGCTATTGCTACGGCGACGACGTCTCACTCGCGGACATCTGCCTGGTACCGCAGATCTACAACGCGCGCCGCTTCGAATGCGACCTCGGCCCCTACCCCACACTCGTCGCCATCAGCACACACCTGGAATCGCTCGCGCCGTTCGCGGCGGCACGTCCGGAGGCACAACCCGACGCGCCGGCCTGACGCCCGCTGCGCGGGCGATCCGGGCAGGCGCACAGACGGCTCGGGGGTGCGCCGGGCGCGCCCGTCCCCTGGGGCATGCGGCGTGACCCCGTGCGGGCCTAGCCCCGAAGCCGGCAGCCAGATCCGCCGCCAGGGGAGCGCTGCTTCATTGGCGGCGGCGGACCCGAACGCCCGTGACGCGCCAAGGCTCACCTGGGCAGAGGCCGGCCCCCTCCCTTGGCAGGGCGCGTCCCGGGCGGACGGCTCAGGGCTGGTAGTCCGCGAACTTCTTGCCTTCTTTCGCGAGCTTCTCGAGCAGCGCGGCAGGCTTCCAGTAGTGACCGTGGCGCGCGTGCAGCTCGACGATGCGCTCGTAGACGTTCTTCAGGCCCAGCGAGTCGGCGTAGAACATCGGGCCGCCGCGGAAACGCGGGAACCCGTACCCGGTCGCCCAGATGACGTCGATGTCGCTGGCACGATAGGCGATGCCCTCCTCGAGGATGCGCGCGCCCTCGTTGATGAGCTGGTACACGCAGCGCACTTCCACTTCCTCGTCGCTCAGGGTGCGCCGCTCGATGCCCAGCTCCTTGGCCAGGCGCTCGATCACGGCGTCGGTCTCGGGGTCGTGAATGGGCGTGCGATCACCGGGCTCGTAGCGGTAGAAGCCCTTGCCCGTCTTCTGTCCGTAGCGGCCCATGCGCGCCAGCTCGTCGACCACCTCGTGGTAGGGACGCGGCTTGCCGTCGCGCACGCCCGGCGCCTCGCGCGCCTTGAACGAGATGTCGTTGCCGCCCATGTCGTTGACCTTCCACGGCCCCATGGCAAAGCCGAACTTCTCGATCACGCGGTCGATCTGCTCGATGGTGGCGCCCTCGAGCAGCATCTGGTCGGCCTCGCGGAAGTAGCCTTCGAGCATCATGCGGTTGCCGACGAAGCCGTAGCACACGCCCACCACCACGCCGACCTTCTTGAGCTTCTTGGCGAGCGCCACGCCGGTGGCGAGCGCTTCCTGCGACGTCTTGTCGCCGCGCACGATCTCGAGCAGGCGCATCACGTTCGCCGGGCTGAAGAAGTGCAGGCCGATGACGTCCTCCGGACGGCTGGTGGTCGCGGCGATGACGTTGATG
>QGUO01000603.1 GCA_003242495.1 Pseudomonadota bacterium
CCATAAGGCTATGGTTCCTTGAAGAAACACGAGGCCGCCTGACGGCGGCCCGGTGAAAAAAACTCGTCTGGTCCGACGGGCGGAACGTTGGGCGCCGGCCGACCAAGGGCGCGGGATTGTAGGAACGGCCCCGGGCAGTGTCAACCTGTTCAGCGCTCTTGCCGCCGATTCAGTTCCCTTTTACCCCCGATTGGCCCTTAAACCGAACCCTCGAGGGGCCTCCCGCGCCGGATCGGCGGACCGGAATGCGACGGCGCGCGGGGCTCCTCCAGCCCCGGCGTGGGGCCGCGCGCCGGTCTCCGGTGCCGGCACCGCGGCGCCGCCCCGGACGCCGTACTCGGCGCCGGGGCAGGCCGCGATCCACCTTATTGCGCTGCGGTATCCGCCTCGTCCGAGACGGTCTCCTCGCCTTCGGCCACGCCGCCGCCCATGTCCATGAAGCCGCGTCCGGCGATGGCGTCGCTGCGCCGGCGGCGCCGCATGTGGTAGAACGAGCCCGTTCCGGCCGGAATCAGCCGGCCGACGATCACGTTCTCCTTCAGGCCGCGCAAGTCGTCCTTCAAGCCGCGCACCGCCGCTTCCGTGAGCACCCGGGTGGTCTCCTGGAAGGAGGCCGCCGAAATGAACGACTCGGTGGCCAGCGACGCCTTGGTGATACCGAGCAGCACCGGCTCGACGATGGCCGTGCTCTTGCCCTGCTCCGCCATGCGCTCGTTGACGTCCGCGACGCGCGCCCGGTCGATCTGCTCGCCCTTGAGGAACGAGGTATCGCCCGGATCGACGATCTCCACCTTGCGCAGCATCTGGCGAACGATCACCTCGATGTGCTTGTCGTTGATCTTCACGCCCTGCAGTCGGTAGACGTCCTGGATCTCGCGCACCAGGTAGTTCGCCAGCGACTCGACACCCTGCAGCCGCAGGATGTCGTGCGGGTTGGGCTCGCCGTCGGCGATCACCTCGCCACGCTCGATCTGCTCGCCCTCGAACACGTTGAGGTGCCGCCACTTGGGGATGAGCTCCTCGTGCTTCTCGCCGTGCTCGTCGGTGATGATCAGGCGGCGCTTGCCCTTGGTCTCCTTACCGAAGCTCACGGTGCCGGAGTACTCGGCCAGGATGGCCGAATCCTTGGGCTTGCGCGCCTCGAACAGGTCCGCCACGCGGGGCAGACCGCCGGTGATGTCGCGGGTCTTCGAGCTTTCCTGCGGGATACGCGCGATGACGTCGCCCACCGAGACCTTGGCGCCGTCCTCGAGGCTGACGATGGCGCCCGCCGGCAGCGCGTACGCCGCCGGGATGTCGGTGTTGGCAAAGCACACTTCCTTGCCCTTGGCATTCACCAGCCGCACCATGGGCCGCAGATCCTTGCCGCCGGTGCCGCGCTGCTTGGGATCCATCACCACCGTGCTGGACAGGCCGGTCACCTCGTCGACCTGGCTCTGCACGGTCAGGCCGTCGATGAAGTCTTGGAACTTGATGAACCCGGCCACCTCGGTGACCACCGGGTGGGTGTGCGGGTCCCAGGACGCGACCAGCTGGCCGACCTCCACCGGATCGCCCTCGTTGACCGTGAGGACCGCGCCGTAGGGGATCTTGTAGCGCTCGCGCTCGCGTCCGAACTCGTCGACCACGCCCAGCTCGCCCGAGCGGGAGGTCGCCACCCAGTGCCCCTTCTCGTGGTGCACCGTCTTGACGTTGCGCAGCCGGATCGTGCCCTTGGTCTTGACCTCCACCGAGCTGGACGCCGCGGCCCGCGAGGCCGCACCGCCGATGTGGAAGGTGCGCATGGTCAGCTGCGTGCCGGGCTCGCCGATGGACTGTGCGGCGATGACACCGACCGCCTCGCCGAGGTTGATGCGGTGGCCGCGGGCGAGATCGCGCCCGTAGCACTGCGCGCACACGCCGTAGCGAGTTTCACAGGTGATGGGCGAGCGCACCTTGACCTGGTCGACGCCCGCC
>QGUO01000604.1 GCA_003242495.1 Pseudomonadota bacterium
GAGCGAGCGCGCGAGACGCGTCTGGTTCACGTCGTGCTGATACTGGCCGACGCCGATGGATTTCGGGTCGATCTTCACCAGCTCGGCCAGCGGATCCTGCAGCCGCCGCGCGATGGACACCGCGCCGCGCAGACTCACATCGAGCGCACCGAGCTCCTGGGAGGCGATCGCCGAAGCCGAGTACACCGAGGCGCCGGCTTCGGACACCACGATCTTGGTGAGCTTCCTGCCGGGATGACGCTTGATGAGCTCGGCGACCAGCCGATCGGTCTCGCGCGAGGCCGTGCCGTTGCCGATGCTGATGAGCTCGACATTGTGTTTGACGATCAGCGCGCCCAGGGTCGCCAGGGTGCCTTCCAGGTCGTTGCGCGGCGGGAACGGATAGACCGTGGCCGTGTCCACGACCTTGCCGGTGGTGTCCACGACCGCCACTTTCACACCGGTGCGAATCCCCGGATCGAGCCCCATGGTGACGCGCGCACCGGCCGGCGCCGCGAGCAGCAGGTCATGCAAGTTGCGGCCGAACACGGCGATCGCCTCGTCCTCGGCACGCTCGCGCAGCGCCGTGAAGAGCTCCGCCTCCAGGTGCCAGGAGACCTTGACCTGCCAGGTCCAGCGCACCGTGTCCTTCAACCAGGCATCGGCCGGCCGGCCGCGATCGGCAATGTCGTAGCGCGCCGCGATCTTCAATTCGCACGCGTTCGGACCCGCTGCCGTCTTGGGCTTCGGGTCCTCCGGCTCGGTCTGCGACGGCAGCTCCTCGGGCAGCTTGAGCGCCAGCCTGAGCACTTCCTCCTGCCTGCCGCGAAACAGCGCGAGCGCGCGATGCGACGGAATGTTCTTGATGGGCTCGCGATAATCGAAGTAATCGCGGAACTTCGCCCCGGACTCCTCCTTGCCCTCGACCACGGTGGCGACCACCACGCCGTGCGCCTCGAGATGTTCGCGCAGGGCCCGCAGCAGATCGGCGTCCTCGGCGAACCGTTCCATCAGGATCTGGCGCGCGCCGTCGAGCGCCGCCTTGACGTCGGGCACCCCGGGGTTGTCGCCGTGCTCGGTCTTGAACGCCTCGCGCAGGTACTTGGCGGCCTCCACGGCCGGATCGAGCGTGGGGTCGCCCAACAGCGCATTGGCGAGCGGTTCGAGACCCGCCTCGCGTGCGATCTGCGCCTTGGTGCGCCGCTTGGGCTTGTAGGGCAGATACAGGTCCTCGAGACGCTGCTTGCTCTCCGCCGCCTCGATACTGGCCCTGAGCTCCGGCGTGAGCTTGTTCTGCTCCTCGATGCTCTTGAGGATGGCGGCGCGACGCTCCTCCAGCTCGCGCAGGTAGATCAGCCGCTCGCTCAGCGTGCGCAGCTGCGCATCGTCGAGGCCGCCGGTGACCTCCTTGCGATAGCGTGCGATGAACGGAACGGTGGCGCCCTCGTCGAGCAGCGCGACCGCGGCGCTGACCTGCGCGGGTTTGACGGACAGTTCGGCAGCGATTCTCGATTCGATGGGCGGCAGCATGCAGTGCGAGTCCGGTCGACCAAACGGCGGCGAACTATGCTTGAATCGCCGGCCGCACAACAAGAGTTGACAGCGCCTCGCCAGTCGGGTTGCCGACCGGGGCGGCCGCCTCGAGCCCGGACGCACCCGCGTGCCGGGAGCGGGTCGCCCGGCATCCGGCAGGAACCCAGACGTGCAGGGCCCGCGAGGGAACAGGACAGGCCCCGGCATGCGAGCCGCTGCCCGCCCGGGCGCCCGAAGGCCTGCCTCGGCGTGCGTCCTGTGCGCCGTACGTTCGGGAGATGCGCTCAGTGCGCGCGCAAATCGACGCGCTCGCCAGTGGGGATGCAAAAGATGTCGATGGGGCTCGAGCGGCCGCGCAACACCAGCGACGGCAAGGGCTGCGCGTCCAGGTCGACGCCATTGGCATCGAGCGAGCGCTTCACCGCGTCCGAGAACAGCAGC
>QGUO01000605.1 GCA_003242495.1 Pseudomonadota bacterium
TTGGGAGCGGTGGCGCGTGGAGGTTGGATGCGAACTCTGTATCGCACACCGTCCAAGGTGAACAGGATCACACTTGTCGGTGGCATGGTTGGATATGACATGGCAAAGCAGACCTCGGTGCCCCAAGGCTGCTGAGATCGTGATCTGTGGGCTTTGGAACGGCGGTGAGCCACTTGACGATGCTCATTACCCGCTCGAAGCTGTCGGGCCGTGCGGCCTTCTCAGCAAGGAGTAAAGCCGGATCTTTCAGTGGCTCTCCAAGATCCATCAAATCGGCCTGCGGTCGGGCCACGCAGGCCGGCATGATGAAGGGGTCAGTCTCGCACGGCGACAGGATGAAGGCGGCGGCCAAGAACCCGCAGATCAATCGAGGAAAACGTCCCCAGGCGCCCTGCCCCAACCCCGGCGCGCTGCGGCGAGCCATCTGGACGTTCATTGCCCGGCCGCCACATCGTCTTCCGGAACGTAGATCAGCCGACCATCGGACAATCGGTAGGTGGTGCCCGCGCGCACCCCCTCCCCCTCGCCGATCTCATCGCCGGCTTCGTAGCGGCGCAGCTCGCGACCGTTCTTGACGATCATGCGCTGGTTGGTCTCGCCGGGGTTCTCGACCACCACCACGTTCTCGCTGGAGAATGGATTGAGCGGATTACGCACGATGACGATCAGCAGGATGCCGATCACCACCAGGAACAGGTCGATGAGGTTGACCAGCGAGAGAATCGGATCGTCGCTCTCCTCGCCATCCAGGAAGCGCCGCCTCATGTCGCCTCTCCTTGCCGCTCGAACTCGCGCAACTCCTGGAGTAACCAGCGACGGCGCACGGTGAGCACGAAGAAAGTGATGCTGGCACTGACCAGCGCCAGAATCACGGCCGAAAAGGCGACCACGAGATTGTCGCCGATGCCTTGCGCGTCGCTGCGCGTGAGGGCCAGCAGCGCCGGTCCCATGGGAATCATGGTCGCCACGAGGCCGAGCATGGGCACGCTGCGCGAAGTGATCCGCAACCACTCCAGGCGCTTCATGATCCACAGTTCCACGTCATCGGTGCTGATGTCGTCGCGGCGCTGATACTCAACGAGCGCGGAGCGATATCGGCCACGGCGGCGTAACCACGCCTCCACCACGAATCCGCCGAGGGCGACGAACGCATAGATCAAGGCAGCCAGGATCAACAACAGCACCGGCGTCAGGAACCAGCGCGTCAGGGCATAGAGCATGGTTTCAAGTTCATTCATGTCAGCATGGGTCCGAAGTCAGGATGGATTGAAGTCGAGCCGGAAACGTGTGTGATGACGGAGCTGGCTCACTGCTCCGACCGCCAAGGCACTCATCAGAACGAGCAGACCCAGCCAGCGTCGCCACCAGGGTTCTGGTGGCGATAAAGGAGGAGGTTGTGCCTGCATGACCTGGCCGCGTACGCGCTCAGGCGCCGCGGTGGGCGGGGCGGACGGCGCCTCGCTGTGCGCCGACGTCGCCTCCGGTCGGGGCGCCGCGCCGGAAGACAGCCCGAACCCTGCCATCATCTGGCGCGCGAACTCGTGCGTCTCCTCGTCCCCGGCCACCACATTCTGATCGGCGAGCGCCTGCCAGCGTTGCGCGATCTCACGCCGTGTCTGTTCGGGGGCGTCCCAGAAATCCCTACGGATCGCCTCGACCAAGCGCTCGAGCAGCTGTACCTGTGCCGTGGGATGATGTTGCTCGAACCATTCCCGCAGGCCGAGCGCATACTTGTCCATGACATATACGTCATGGATCGCCTGCCATTGGTCGGCGCGCACGCTGCCGGGATCGACGACTTGCCAGCCCCAGACGTTGTTGACGATGCCCACCATGGTCGTGGCGCCCGCATAGCCTTCGGCCTGCATAGCCGAGATCCATTGCGGATTGAGGTAGCGTGCGCGCAGTTCGTTGGCGAGAAACGCGCCGGCGGTGGCGATGCGTGGCGCC
>QGUO01000178.1 GCA_003242495.1 Pseudomonadota bacterium
CCCAGGTAGGCGATGGGCAGCGCGGTGTCCCCACCGAACCCCTTGCGGCCGACACACTCGTCCATCCAGGCGCCGCCGCGCTTTTTCTCGCGGGCGTACAGATCCACGAAGAAACCGCCGCGTCGCGAGCCGTCCGCATCGAGGATGTCGAAAAAGCGCACGTCGGGGTGATACACCTCCACGGCGCCCGGCGCTTCTCCGACCGGGCGTTCGGCGATGCGCACGCCGTACAGTCGTTCGGCGACCTGGAACAGGCCGTCGAGCACGCGCGGCAGCGGGAAGTAGGGGCGCAGCGCTTCTTCGGAAAGCTGGAAGCGCTCCCACTTCAGTCGCTCGCCGTAGTAGGACACATCCCAGGCATTGAGCGCGCGTCCGGCGAAACGCTCGAGCTCGGCATACTCGCGCTCGGCCACCGGCCGGCTTCTGTCCGCAAGCTGCTCGAGGAAGGTGCGCACTTCCTCGACCGAGCTCGCCATCTTGGTGGCGAGCGAGTACTGCGCGTAGTTGGCAAACCCGACGAGCCCCGCGAGCTCGTGGCGCACGTCGAGGATCTGGGTCATCAGCGCGCTGTTGTCCCAGCGCCCGCCATGCCCGTCCTGATCCGATGCGCGCGTCACCCAACCCTCATAGAAGGCGCGCCTCAACGGTTCGTGGGCGCCGTGCATCATGACCGCCTGATAGTTCGGCGCGTCGAGCGTGAAGAACCAGCCCTCGAGACCGCGTGATTGCGCCGCATGGCGCGCGCGCTCGACGATGGGCTTGGGCAGCCCCTCGAGCTCCTTGACGTCGGTCACGTGGCGCGACCAGGCGTTGGTGGCGTCCAGCACGTTCTCGTCGAACTTCGACTGCAGGGTGGCGAGCTGCTCCATCAACGTCTTGAAGCGCTCCTTGCGCTCCTGCGGCAGCGCGACGCCCGCGAGACGAAAATCGCGCAACGCGTTCTCCAGGAGCTTGCGCTGTCCTGCGTCGAGTCGTGCACCCTCCCGTGCCAGGATCTGCTCGTAGGCACGGTAGAGCCGCTCGTTCTGAGCCAGCTCGGTGTGCCAGGCGGTGAGCAGCGGCAGACAGGCGTTGTAGGCGGCACGCAGCGGCTCGCTGTTCAAGACGCCGTTCAGGTGGCCGACGGGCGACCAGGTGCGCGCCAGGCGGTGCTGCATCTCCTCGAGCGGCGCCACGAGGGTGTCCCAGGTGTCTGCTCCGGAGTCGAGCAGCGCATTCAGCTCGCGGCGGTTGGCATCGAGCAGCTCGCGGATCGCGGGCTCGACGTGCTCGGGACGGATGTCGGCGAACGCCGGCAGTTCATGGGACTCGAGGAGGGGATTGGTCATGGCTCAGAGGCAAGCTCAGGTCGGACTGTGGTCGGAACGCGGTCGTGCAAGCCGAGGATTCTAGCGCCCTGTCAGGGGCCGCGGGCAGTGCGCGTTTTCCGTGGACCCGCAGCATGGCTTACAGTTCCGCGCCTGGATAGCAACCCGCATTGGTCATCGCATGGCTTTGGAATCGTATCGTGGCATCTTCCCGACGCTCGGCGAACGGGTATACGTCCACCCGAGCGCCGTCGTCATCGGCAAGGTGTCGCTCGCGGAGGATGTCTCCATCTGGCCCGGCGCCGTGCTGCGCGGCGATGTGAGCGACATCGCCATCGGCGCGCGCTCCAATATTCAGGACGGCGCCGTGGTGCACGTCACGCATGACGGTCCCTACGCACCCGGCGGCCGGGCCGTCTCGGTGGGTGCGGACGTGACCGTGGGCCATCGCGTGATCCTGCACGCCTGCACCATTGGTAACTCGTGCCTGGTGGGCATGGGTGCCATCGTCATGGACGACGTTACGGTCGAGGACTGGGTGCTGATCGGCGCCGGCAGCGTGGTCACGCCGGGCAAGCGGCTGACCACCCGCAGCCTGTACGTCGGCAACCCGGCGCGCCGCGTACGCGACCTGACGCCCGACGAGATCGAATTCCTCGGCTACTCGGCGGCGCACTACGTGCGGCTCAAGGACGAGTATCTCGCCTGAGGGGCGGCCGCTGCGCCGGGCTCACCGCGGGGACGGCGTCGCGCGCTGCGATTGCGACTTCACCGCCTCGAGCACCGGCCGTGTGTCCGGCTTGATGCCGCGCCATAGCAGGAAGGACTCGGCAGCCTGCTCCACCAGCATGCCCCAGCCGGTCTCGGCGCGGCCCGCGCCGGCCTGTTTCGCCCAGCGCGTGAAGGCAGTGTCGCCGGTGCCGTAGGCCATGTCGTAGCACAGCGTGCCGGGCGCGACCGCACCTGGCGGGATCGGTGGCACGCTGTCCTGCAGACTCGCCGAGGTGGCGTTCACGATCAGATCGAACGCGCCGCCGGAGATGTCCTCGAACGCACAGCCATGCACGTTGCCGAGCGCTGCGAACTCGCGCGCGAGCTCGGTGGCGCGCGTCGCCGTGCGGTTGGCGATTTCGAGATATTCCGGGGCCGCGCCGAGCAGCGGTCCGAGCACGCCGCGCGCCGCACCGCCGGCGCCCAGCAGCAGAATGCGCGTGTTCTCCAGGGTGAGGCCCAGATTGCGCGTGAGATCGGCCAGCAGCCCGGCGCCGTCGGTGTTGTCCCCGAGCAGCGCGTCGTCTTGCTTGGCGATGGTGTTCACCGCGCCGGCCATTTCCGCGCGCGGCGTGCGCCAGCGCGTCGCGCGGCAGGCAGCCTGCTTGTGGGGCACGGTGACGTTCAGACCGCAACCCCCCTCGGCGAAAAACGCCTGCACGGCGCTGTCGAATGCCTCGGGGGCCACTTCCATGCGGCCGTAGGTGATGGTCTGCCCGGTCTGCTTGGCGAACATCCCGTGGATGAACGGCGACCAGCTGTGGTGTACCGGGTAGCCGATGACCGCATAGCGATCGGCAGCAGCGTCAGCGTGCCCGCTCATGTCTCGTGCCATCTCCTCAGCGCTGCGCTTGCAGCCATTGAGCGACGCGCTTGGCGAAGTACGTGAGAATGCCGTCCGCGCCCGCACGGCGCATGCACAGCAGCGATTCCATCACGGCGCCGCGCTCGTCCAGCCAGCCGTTGCCGATGGCCGCCGAGAGCATGGCGTACTCGCCGCTGACCTGGTACACGAACGTGGGCACACCGAACTTGTCCTTTACGCGCCGCACGATGTCGAGGTAAGGCATGCCGGGCTTGACCATCACCATGTCCGCGCCTTCCTGCAGGTCGAGGCCCACCTCGCGCAGTGCCTCGTCTGAATTCGCGGGGTCCATCTGATAGCCGTACTTGTTGCCGCTGCCCAGACTGGCGGCCGAGCCGACGGCATCGCGGAACGGGCCGTAATAGCTCGACGCGTACTTGGCCGAATACGCCAGGATCCGCGTGTTCACGTAATTGTTCATCTCGAGCGCCTCGCGGATGGCGCCGATACGCCCGTCCATCATGTCGCTGGGCGCCACCACGTCGGCGCCGGCCTCCGCGTGCGACAGCGCCTGCTTGACGAGTACCTCGACGGTCTCGTCGTTCATGACGTAGCCGTTGGCGTCGATCAGCCCGTCCTGACCATGCGTGGTGAACGGGTCGAGCGCCACGTCGGTGATCACGCCGAGCTCGGGCACGGCCTGCTTGACGGCGCGCACCGCACGTTGCGCCAGGCCTTCCGGGTTGTAGGATTCCCGGCCGTCTTCGCTCTTGGCCTCCGGCGGCGTGACCGGGAACAGCGCCAATGCGGGGATGCCGAGGCGCGCCAGCTCCTCGGCCTCGCGCACCAGCTCGTCGATGGTCACCCGCTCGATGCCGGGCAGGCTCGGCACCGCTTGGCGGCGCTCGCGACCCTCCATCACGAACATCGGGTAAATGAGGTGGTCGGTCGAGAGCGAGTTTTCGCGCATCAGGCGGCGCGAGAACTCGTCGCGCCGCATGCGGCGCAACCGGGTGCGCGGGAATTCGCCGAACGGGTCGGACATGGTCAGCAGCTATCGGTTGGGCGATGGAACAGCGGCCAAGCGTACCCTCAGCGGCCCGCGTCGACAAATCCCCAGCGATCCGCCCATACTTTCCGAATGGCCAGGTCCGTCACCCGCTGCCCATGGTGCCTGAAAGGCAACGAGCTCTATGTGCGGTATCACGACACGGAGTGGGGGGTGCCGGCCTACGACGACCGGACGCAATTCGAGTTCCTGATCCTGGAAGGCGCGCAGGCAGGCCTTTCCTGGTCCACCATCCTCAACAAGCGCGAGGGTTATCGCGAGGCGTTCGCCGACTTCGATCCCGAGCGCATCGCGCGGTTCGGCAAGCGCGACATCGAGCGTTTGATGAAAAATCCCGGCATCGTGCGCAATCGCCTCAAGATCGAAGCGGCCATCGGCAATGCACGCGCCTTCCTCGAGATGCAATCCAAGGGCAACACGGGCTTCGCCAGGCACCTGTGGAGCTTCGTGGGCGGCAAGCCCATCCGCAATGCGTTTCGGGATGTCAAGGACGTGCCGGCGACCAGTCCGGAGTCGGACGCACTGAGCGCCGACCTGAGAAAGCGCGGCTTCCGCTTCGTGGGCAGCACCATCATCTATGCCCACATGCAGGCCACCGGCATGGTGAACGATCACCTGGTGAGCTGTTTCCGTTACAAGGAGCTTGCCCGCACCTAGCCGCCGCGACCCCGCATGGCGGAGTGGTCAACCGTCCGGGGTCATTCCTCCGCCAGCCAGTCGATGCGCACGCCGCCAGCTCCGTCCGGGGACAGAATGCGATGCAGGGCTGCAAGCGCGGGTCGCATGTGGACATCGAACTGCCACGGCGGATTGGCGATCAGCAGGCCCGATCCGTTCAGGCCGACGGGGGAATCCGCGGGACGCGTGGCAAGCTCCAGCGTCAGCAGCTTGCGCAGCCCCGAGTTGCGCAGACTCGCCAGAAGACGCTGCGCCTCCGGACCTGCCTTGATGGGGTACCACAGCGCGAACTGGCCGCTTGGCCACCGGTCGAGGCCCAGGCGCAACGCCTGCTCCGCCATGGAGAATTCGTGCGGCGATTCGTAAGGTGGATCGATCAGCACCAGGCCGCGGTTCTCCGCGGGCGGCAAGTACGCCTTGAGCGCCGCATAGCCGTCGCTGCAGAGGACGGTCGTGTTGCGTCGCCCCGGCAGCGCCACTTGCAAGGCACTGGCTTCGGAACGCTGGCGCTCGACGAACACGGCGCGGTCCGCAGGGCGCAAGCTTGCGAGCGCCAGCAGTGGCGAGCCCGCATACGTGCGCAGCCCGGCAGCCCGGCCATGCGTCGCAAGCAGCCGCTCGCAATAGCGCGCCACCTCGACATCGTCCGGCGATGCCTCCAGGAGCCGGCCGACGCCCTCGCGCCATTCCGCGCCGCGCGCCGCGTCGGCGCCCGCCAGGTCGTAGCGGCCGCGACCGGCATGTGTATCGAGGTAGAAAATCGGTTTAGGCTTGCGCGTCAGACGTTCGAGCAGCGCAAGCAGCACGACGTGCTTGTGGACGTCGGCGAAATTTCCGGCATGGAAGCTGTGTCGGTAGTTCACTGGGGACGCTGCCGGGCATGGGCCCGGATCTTCATCGGCTGCACGGCCGCGCGTGCATCGCCAAGGACGAGGGAAACGACGGGCATCGATCGGGAGATGATGAACCATGAGCAAGCACGTTGTCATGGGACTTCTTGCATCGTGTGGCGTTGCGCTGTGGAGCGGCGCGCTCGGGCAGGGCCAGCCGGCAGCGCCCGGCGCGGCCGATGACGGCGCTGCGCAGGCGGCGCGGCGGGCGCGCGAGGTGCTGGCGGAGCGCCTGCACATCCCGGCGCAGGACATCGTCGTCGAGCGCACCGAAGCGACCACCTGGAGCGATTCGAGCCTCGGCTGCGGCGCGCGCGGCACGCAGGCGCTGCAACGCATCACCGCAGGCCATGTCGTGCTCCTCGCCGCCCAGGGGCGCACCTACCGCGTGCACGTCGCCGGGTCTCAGGCGTTGATCTGCGACCGGCCGGTACCCAGGCGCGATGCGCTGCGCAAGCCGCGCTACGCGCGCGGGCTCGATGCCGCCTTCGAGAAGGCCCGCGGGGATCTCGCCGCGCGACTGGGCATCGACGCCGGGCAGGTGCGCATGGTCGGGATGGAGCCTGCCAGCTGGACGGATGAAGCGCTGGGGTGTGCCGCCGGCGCGGAAGCGGCCGCCGGCCCGGTCGAAGGCTATCGGCTCGCGCTGGAAGCCGGCGGACGCCTCTACACGTACCACACCGACCTGAGCGTGGTGCGTCCCTGTCCGCCCATCGAGGCCCAATAGCAAAGGGCCGCCTCCTTGCGGAGACGGCCCTGGCCCTTACCTGGCGATGCAGCCTAATTCTTTGTCAGCCGGAACGGCCACCAGGGAAAGCTCTTCCTCGGCACGTGGATCGACAGGGCCATTTGCCCCACCTCGACGTTGTTCTGCAGCAGCCACAGCGAGGTGCCGGCCGGCCCGGTGAAGCTCACCTCCACGTTGCCGCCCGGCTCGATGCCGAAGCTGTTCACGTCCGGAACGATTTCCTTGCTCAGATCCACGGTGCCGCGCTGCACGTCCTGCTCTCCACTCGAGGTCAGGGTCAGCACATAGTCGAACTTTTCCGGCAGAAAGCCGCCGGACGAGGCCAGCGTGAACGGCAGGATCAAGGTGCGATCATTGAAGTCCCAGCTGTTCACCAGCCAGTCGACAAAGCCGCTGCCGCTCGCCGAGAACTGGAAGGTCGCGAACTGTCCCGGTGCCGTGTCGACGAAATCCGACAAGTCGGTGCCGATGATCACGAACTCGGCCGTGCCGTTGCCATCGACGTCGATCTCGAGCCGGAATTCGAGCCGCGACAGATGCTCGAACGCGCGCTCGGTCACGACGCCGAGCTCCAGCACGTCCAGACCCAGGTAGAGATCCCGGTCGCCGCGCCGGAAACCGGTGGCCGCAATGGAGCCGGGCGTGCCGTTCTGTGCCTCGCCGCCGAGCTTGGCGAGCGTGAATGCCTCGGCCCAGCCGAGAGACGGCCCGATGTTGTGCAGCCTGGCGCCGCTGAAGACGTTGTCCGGCAACACCAGCACACCCGAGGCCGGGTCGACCACCGCGAGGTAGCCCACGCGCAGGGTGTCCTGGCCGTCCTCGAGCACGCAC
>QGUO01000606.1 GCA_003242495.1 Pseudomonadota bacterium
AGCTCAACGTGTTCCTCACGGACCTGGACGACTTCGCGTTGCTCAACCAGATCATGGGCGAGTATTTCCAGGAGCCCTACCCGGCCCGCGCCGCGATCGGCGTCGCCGCGCTGCCCAAGGGCGCGGCCGTGGAAATGGAATGCGTGGTGGAGCTGGACTGAGGCGAGCCGGGCTGCCGCGCAACGCGGACGAATCGCGATCGAACGGTTGATCTCGCGATTCGACATAACGCACCACATTGAATTGGTCTGCACGCCGCGAACGGGTACTCTCCGGACCCACATACTTGGGTTCTTCGGGAGGGATTCGATGCGTCGTACTCTTGAAACGCGTTTGGCGAGCCTGATCAAGGCCGGCGCCCTGGCGCTGGCGTTGATGGGCTCGTCGATCGCAGCGAAGGCGGATGTCCCGCACGTGTTCCAGGCGGGCTCGAGGGCACGCGCCAGCGAGGTCAACGAGAACTTCGCGGTATTGGTCGAGCGCCTCAAGGATCTGGAGGCGCGACTCGGGCAGGTCGAACGGGACCGCGACGACCTGGAGGCGCGACTCGGGCAGGTCGAACGGGACCGCGACGACCTGGAGGCGCGCCTCGGGCAGGCCGAACGGGAGCGCGACGGACTGCAGGCCGCGCTCGCTTTCGTGACCGATTACGTGACCGACCTCAGCAGGTACGTCGAGGTGCATCACGTGGCGCCGCCGGATACGGCCGCGCGCGGCCCGATCGTGCGCGTGCGCGGGGCGAACCTGCAGATCGTGAACGCCGCGGGCGAGCAGACCACCCCAGACGGCACCGGTAACCTCATCGTCGGCTTTGCCAAGGCACGCACTGAAGGAGCATCCGGGTATGCAGCACAGCCCGTCTGCTCCGACGGTCGATACAGTGACCCATGGGAATGTGAGAATAACGGCGAAGTCTGGGGCTACGCCCACAACTCCGGCTCGCACAACATCGTGGGCGGCTCCGAGCCGGCCTATTCCCGCACCGGGGGAATCGTCGTGGGCCGGAACAATGCCATCACCGCCGACGGTGCGGCGGTCATCGGTGGCGAGAAAAACGTCGCGCGCGGCGCGGTCGCGTCCATCACTGGCGGATCACGGAATCGGGCGATCGGTGTGAACTCGAGCGTGACGGGAGGACAGGACAACGAGGCGAGTGCGCCGCACACGAGCGTCACCGGCGGCGCCTACAACAAGGCGAGCGGTCCTTACGCCACGGTTACCAGCGGTGAGGACAATGTGGCATCGGGTTTGCTCTCGAGTGTCAGCGGCGGCATGAACAATGTGGCCAGCGGCAGCCGGTCCAGCATCAGCGGCGGCGGCGACCTGGAAGCCACTCAGGGTAACGAGGCGCGCGGAAGTTTTTCGAGCATCAGCGGCGGGCGGGGTTGTACGGTCACGACCCATGCTGGCTGGGGCGCCGCCGGCGCCGGTGCTTGCCCATGAGCGTTGCGCGTGGCACGCCTGGACGCTGACACTGCCACCTTCCGGGTCGATGTCCGGTGGCGGAGGCGGGAGCGGCGATGACCATCCCACGACCGCGTGGGTCTCTCGACCTCAACCCGCCTGCTTGCGGCCAACTCCGCCGAAGCAGTGCATTCGACACCAACTGGGACGAACCGGCCTGGACCGACCGTCGCTGGGGTTGATGGTTGATCGCGGCGGCGGGGGTGCCATCCCCGCCCGCCGCTGCCCTGTCAGCGCCTGATCATCCAGGCCGCCGGATCCAATGCCTGACGCCCCTTGCGGATCTCGAGGTACAGGCCCGGCTGTCCGCCGTGGCCGCTGTTGCCCACGGTGGCGAGCGGATCGCCGGGCGACACCTTGTCGCCCACGCTGCGGTACAGCTGCTCGTTGTGGCCGTAGAGGCTCATGTAGCCATTGCCGTGATCCAGCACGATCAGCAATCCCATGCCCGGCAGCCAGTCCGCGTACACCACTCGAC
>QGUO01000607.1 GCA_003242495.1 Pseudomonadota bacterium
GGCAGGCCAAGGAACTGCTCGAGCGGGTGGGCCTTGGCGCGCGGCTCGACCATCGGCCCGGGCAGCTCTCGGGCGGCGAGCGCCAGCGTGCGGCCGTGGCGCGCGCGCTGGTCACGCGCCCCTCGGTCGTGCTCGCGGACGAGCCCACCGGCAACTTGGACGGTGCCAATGCCCGCCAGGTGTTCGAGTTGATGTTGGAGCTCAATCGCGAGCTGGGCACCGCCCTGGTGATCGTGACTCACGCGCCGGAGCTGGCGGCACGCATGCAGCGGCGCTTGACGCTCGAGGACGGCAAGCTGCACGAAGCCTGAAAGCCAGGCGCCAAAGGTCCCGGCCGTGGGGGCAGCGTGCATGAAGCAAGGCGCTCAGCCGGGGCCGCTTCGCTCGCGGCCCGCATCACCCTGCCAGGTCACTCCTTGCCCGCCGCGGACGCCTTGGCGGGCCCGTCGTCCTTGCGCTTGCGATATTCCAAGACCAGCGTGAGATGCCAGATGCCGCCGAGCAGGAGGTACCCGGCCGCGGCGCTGGCGAGCCCCATGACCAGGCAGCCGAGCAGGAAGGGTTTCCAGATGGGCAACAGGCCCGTGGTGAGCCATTCCCAGCTCAGCTCGATGGCAAAGGGGCGCGTATCGATGCCGAGGAGCGTGCAGCCGATCCAGTACGCCGCGTAATAGAGCGGCAGCATGGTCAGCGGATTGGTGAGCAGCGTGCCCGACAGGGTGGCCGGGATGTTCACCCGCATGAGCAGCGCCATGGTCACGCCGAGCAGCGTGTTGATGGGCAGCGGCACGAACGACAGGAACAGTCCGAGTGCAAAGGCGCGCGTGACGTTGCGCCGGTTCAGGCTCCAATAGGCCGGATTGCCGAGCAGCAGCTTGAACGGCCGCATGAACCAGCGTTCCGTCCACACATGGCGCTGGCGAGTCAGGGGTTTGAAGAAGCGTCGGGGCATGTGGCGGCGGGCAGCGTGCTGGCCCTTCGGGTGTCACTTCGGGCAGTCGGATTCAAGGAACCAGAACTCCGGGGGCCGGACGTCAAACCGGATGTCGAGGCCGGTGCCGGGGTGTCAGGGACGGTTTCAGGCGATGAGCTTCAGGAATCGAATGTCAGTCAGTTCGCGGGTTTTCCAGGTTCGACGCTCCAGGGCCGACGAGCGGGCCGCCGGGCCAAGGCGCAATTCTCCACCATCCTGGGCGATGTGCGAATCTTTGCGCGCCGGCTCGCCCGTTCGGGCTGGCATCCGTCCGGGACCGTTGACGACGCGGCGCCGACAGCGGCCAGGCTCGAAGGCCGGACCTGCCGGGGGGCGCGGCGCGTGCCCGCCGCGGCAAAGCGGCCGCGAAGCGCGCTCATCGACCATTATCCCTGCAGTCGGCTGCCTGAGACAGCGGCGCCTGCCTGCTGGTTCCGTCAGGCCGGTGCGGCGCGCGGTTTCACGATGGTGCGCATCGGGCCGATGGGCGGCGTGCGCCTCAGACAATCCCCGTCTGGCCGCCTTCCGTGTGGGGGCGCGACCCGCAGCGTCGACCGGCCGCGGGGTTCGACACCGCGGTGTCGAGACCGCGGGCGCCGTCCCGTTGCCCAAGGACGTTCTTTGCTACCATGCGCCCCAAAACACGAGGTCCTTCGTACCCCCATGTTCGAAATCGTCAAAGCGGGCGGCATCATGATGGTGCCGATCATTCTTGCCTCGATCATTGCCGCGGCCATCGTGCTCGAGCGGCTGTGGACGCTGCAGCGTCGACGTGTGCTGCCGACCGAGCTCACCGAGAAGGTGTGGCGCTGGGTCGAGCAGCGGCAGATTCAGGACAAGCACATCCTGGCCCTGCAACAGAACTCGGCCCTGGGCAAGATCCTCGCGGCAGGACTGATGAATCGCCATCGCGATCGCAATGTCATCAAGGAAAGCATCGAGGACACGGGCCGGCACGTGGTGCACGAG
>QGUO01000179.1 GCA_003242495.1 Pseudomonadota bacterium
CCCTGCAGAAGCTCGGCAACAGAGTACCTTACGCATGGCCGGCGCTGCGTGGCACGGAAACGGCGCTCGACCTGCATGCCCGCATCAACCGCGCACGCATCGAAGCGCGCGTGCGCGAGCTGGCGATCTACGCGCGGTTGCGGCTCGAGCAATTCTCCACGCTGGAGCTGGTGACCCCGGCCGCGCCCGGACAATGGGCCGGCATCCTCACTGCGCGCGTGCCCGGGCGGGAGATTGCCGACGTGCTCGAGGTGCTGCGGCGCGTGCACCGCGTGCGCATCGGGAGCGCGCCCCTGCCGGGCTCGGATGAGCGCGCGCTGCGCATTTCCCTGAACATCTTCAACTCGCACGACGACATCGAGCAGCTCATCAATGCCTTGCGGGTGGTGATTGGCACCTGACGCCACCGCGCCCCTCGCCAACGTATCCGGACGTACTTCCCGCCCATGGAACTGTATCCCATCCTCCTCACCGGCGTGCTCAGCGGTCTGGCGAGCGTGCTGGCCAACAGCGTGGCGTGGTCCACGGTAGCCATATGGCGCCCGCCACGCGGCGAGGTTGCGCCCTATGCCGTGCTCGACATTCCCGCGGTGCTGTTGCACCTGATCGCTGGCGTGGGGCTCGGGTTCCTGTTCTGGCTGAGCTGGGGGTTGGCCGCCGTCGTGGACGTACCCTGGTGGTTACGCGGCCTGGCCTTCGGCAGCCTGTGCTGGCTCGCACTGGCCGCTCCGGCGCTGATCGGATTCGCGTTGGCGACACGCGCCGAGACCCGCGCTACGGCGGCGGTCGCTGCGCAATGGGCATTGACCTGTCTGGTGACCGGCCTTGCCTGCGCGTGGCATTGGGCCAACGGCTAGCACGCCGCACGGCGGTGCGCGAACGGCCGCGCATCCGTGGCCCTGCCGTTCGCGCGCACGCAGCTCAGCGGTCGAGAAATTCCCTGGCGAGCTCGATGAAGCACGCCGGCGCGGCAGCCAGAAAATTCGCCCCGAGCTCAGGCAGATCGACCATCGTGGCATTGGGCAGCAGCGCACGCACCCGCGGCGCTTGATCCCAGGAATCGTCGCGCGGGCGCAGCAGCAGCGTCGACTGCTTGATCAACGGCAAGCGCTCCCCCGCAGGGTAATCCAGCGCCGCGGCCATGCCGCGGGCGCTGCTGGCGCCGGCGTGCACACGATCGGCCAGCTCCTGGGCCAGTGCCGCGACGGGGACGCCAGGGCCGCGCCGCTCGAGCAGGCGCCGCCACTCTTCAGCGACATCGGCGCCATCCTCGCGCACGCCCAGGCCGCCCGGCTGCGCAAGGAGCGCCACACGATCCTGCGACGAGTATGCAGGCACGTCCCAGAGCATGATGCGGCGGACCTGCTGAGGACGCGCAAGCGCCAGCTCCACGGCAACCGCCGCGCCGAGCTGACCGCCCGCCACGTCGATGGTGCGCAGCCGCAGACTGTCGAGAAAGTCGCAGACGGCGCCAGCCAGGTCGGCGGCGCTGAAGCGCGCGGGCGTTGCATCGGAAGTGCCGTGACCTGGCAGATCCGGCGCGTAGACGCTGCGGTCACTGCCGAGCTCACACATGACCGGCGTGAACGCGCGTCCCGAGCCACCACTGGGATGCAGACAAATGAGCGGTGTACGCTCATCGAAGCCGCCGCCCGAGGGATAGGCCGTCCACAAGTGAATCTGACCATAGCGGCCATCGGCATACGAGCGGCGTAGATGCACGACGGCAGGCTGCGGCACAGGCAAACGATTGCGTGTCTTGGCTTGGATCACTAAACGCCCCTTAGAACGAACCCGCGTATGCGAGAAAGTCTAGGGTCGCTCATGTACGTCGTCCTGGATGCACGTCTCATGTTCGAACGGAACGACGCCCTGAGGTCGTGGCAAGCTTGGCTACACTACACATAATCGCCGCCGTACGAGGCGCGCAACGAGGTCCACAGATGAATAGCGCGATTGCATGTAGGGGAAAACCACCAAGGAGCGCTTGGGCGACAGCGCAACGCATGGCGCTCGTGTTGCTCTGTGCGCTCGCGATGCCTGCCGGCGCCGCACCGCTCGATGCGCAGGCGATGTGGCAGCTCAAGCGCCTCGGCGCACCGGCCATCTCACCGGACGGACGCATGGCCGTGTTGCCGGTGACCAGCAACGACATCGAGAAAAACGAGTCCCGCACCAGCCTGTGGCTGGTGCCGACCAAGCCCGGTAAGGCGCGCCAGTTGACCAGCGATCTGTGGAGCGATTCGACGCCGACGTTCAGCCCCGACGGCGAGTTGATCGCGTTCGTGTCCAAGCGTGCCGAGGATGAGCAGCCGCAGATTTATGTCATTCCGGTGGATGGTGGCGAGGCGCGCCGTGTCACCAATGTGCCCACCGGCGCATTCGCACCCAAGTGGTTCCCGGACTCGCAGCGCGTAGCGTTCCTCACCCGCGTGTGGCCCGATCTCGACACATTCGAGAAGATGGCGACGCGGGCACAGGAGCGCAAAGAGCAGAAGATGACGGCGCAGGTGTTCGAGCGCGCGCCGATCGCATACTGGGATCGGTATCTCGACGGCCGGGAAACGCACATCTATGCGATCGACGTCGAGGGCGGCGAGCCCGTGCCCATCACGCGCGGCTCGGGCTACGCGCTCGATGCCGCGGCTCCGGACCGTGACTCGTACGATATTTCGCCGGACGGCACCGAGGTGGCGTTCGCCGCCAACGTCGATCCGACCGGAGTCGAACCGAACTTCGACATCTTCGTGATTCCTGCGGAAGGCGGCGTCGCCCGCAATCTCACCGCCGACAATCCGGCGCACGACTTCGCGCCGCTGTACAGTCCGGACGGGCGCAATCTCGCCTTCCGTCGCCAGGAGATCCGCGATTTCTATGCCGACCGCGTGCGCCTGATGATTCATGAGCGGCGCAGCGGCCGCATCCGCAATCTCACCGGAGACTGGGACCGCTCGGTCGACGGCGTGGTGTGGGCGCCGGACTCCGGGTCGCTGTTCGGCGCCATCGACGATGCCGGCACCCGGCGCGTGTACCGCTTCGATCTGAGTGGCAGCGCGCCGCGCGCCATCACGGGCGAGCCCAGCTTCGGCTCCCTGGCCGTCGCCGGCAACGGCCCGGTGATCATCGGCCTGCGCGAAAGCTTCGCCGAGCCCCCGACCCTGGTCAGCATCATCGCCCGCACCGGCGCGGCCACCAAGCTCACCGATTTCAACGATGCGGCGCTGGCCCAGCTGTCTCAGGGACGCTACGAGAGGGTGACCTACCAGGGCGCGAATGGGGCCGACATCCAGATGTGGGTGGTTTATCCGCCGAACTTCACGCCCGATCGCAAGTGGCCGCTGTACCTGCTGCTGCACGGCGGACCACACAATGCCATCACCGACGGCTGGCACTGGCGCTGGAATGCGCAGGTGTTCGCCAACTGGGGCTACGTGACGGCATGGCACAACTTCCACGGCTCGAGCGGCTTCGGCCAGGCGTTTGCCGACTCCATTACCCGCGATTGGGCCGAGCTGCCCTACGAGGACACCATCAAGGCCGCCGAGTGGTTCGCGGCACAGCCCTGGATCGACACCGAGCGCATGGCCGCCGGCGGCGGCAGCTTCGGCGGCTATCTCGCCGCGGTGCTGCTCGGCCGGCCGCATCCGTTCAAGACGCTGGTGGCGCACGCCCCCGTCTACAATCTGTTCACGCAGTACGCGGCGGACTACGGCGCCGCACGCCGCCGCCACGGCGAGTTCTGGGATGACATGGAGCGCTTTGCGCGCAACTCGCCGCACACTGCGGCTGGCAACTTCGCCACACCGACCTTGGTCATCCATGGCCAGTCGGACCTGCGTGTTCCCGTCAATCACGGCATCGAGCTGTTCAACGTGCTGCAGAATCGCGGCGTCCCGAGCAAGCTGGTGTACTACCCGGACGAGAACCACTGGATCCTGAAACCCCAGAACTCGCTGTTCTGGTATCGCACCAAGCGCGAATGGCTCGAGCGCTACGTGCGCCCGGGCCCGGGCGCTTCGGCGACTCCGGCGCAGGTCTCGGACACCGATACCGGTGAAGCACCATGAAGCGCCCGCCACGCTCGTGCCGACAACCTCGCGCCACGCAGCGCATGTCGAGCGCCGCGCAACGCGCCGGCAGCCGCTCGCGACGCATTGCACAGGCCGCGTGCGGAGTCGGCCTGCTGCTCGGGTTGCTGGCCGGATGCGCCGGCGAGCCGCACGGCCAGGCGCAGAACGAGATGCAATGGGCACGTGCGGCGCTGGAGCGCAATCCATCCCTCGAGGTGATGACGAGCGATCCCGACGAGCAGGCGTTCACCATACGATGGCGCAACAGCGGCGAGCTCGAGCTCATCAGGCTGTCGGAGCTTGCCGCCGCGCCGATCGCTCAGATCGACGCTGCCGTTCCGGCACGCGCCGCGCAGCCTGAGCACACTGCGGCGCACGCGGCGAATGCGTCCGGGCAAGCCGACCTGGCGGCCGCGCAGCCGACGCCGGCAGCAGCCGGCTCTGCACCCGCACAGACCTCCGGCGACCCCTTGCCCACGCCGACCTTGGCCGGGTCTGCGCAAACGGCGTCGACCGACACAGCCGTCACCTTGCCGATGGCCGACGCGCAGGCGGCGCCGCCCGCCTACACCATCGAGCGCAGCGATGGACAGGTTCGCGTGAGCGGTCCAGGCGTGAGCATCGTGTCCTCCGCCACGCCGGACGCGATGACGCAAGCGAGCGCGCCCGGGCAGCGCTTCAGCGACCCCATCGTGTGCGAGGGGCGGCGCATGCTGCACTTCGACCGGCGCGACGTCCACGTCGACGGCACTGCCATCACGGCGCGCGGCGGCTGCGAGCTGCACATCACGAACAGTCGCATCAGCGCGACGGACATCGCCGTGGTGGTCGAGGACGCCACCGTCCACATCACCAATAGCAGCGTCACAGGACGGACCGCCTCGTTCTCGGCCGGCGACGAGGCACGCATGTATTTGCGCAGCTCCACGTTCGAGGGCCTGCCGCGTCGCACTGCGAAGGCGGTGGTACAGGACCAGGGCGGCAACACGTGGCGTTGAGGACGCCCTCGAGATCCTTGCGCGGCGGTGCAGCGATGGGCAACCTTGCGCGCCATGCGGAAAGGGTTGCTCATCCTTGCGATCGTGATCCTGGTGGCCGCCGCCGGCGGGGCGGGCTGGCTCGCCTGGCGTACGCCGCCGGAGGCGTCGGCGCCGCCTGAGCCGCGGCCGCCTGCCCGCGAATCGTTCCACGTCTCCAAGCCGCTCGATGTCGTCGTCGAGCGACTCGCGCCCGACGACACCGCTCCGGCGCCCATTCCTTGGCTGACGCGCGAAATCCGTCACTTGCTGACCTTCGGCAAAATGCGCTTGTTGCCGGCCAGCGCGGCGCGGGACGATGCGTTCACGCTGCACATCGCCATCGCCGGGGAAGAGTCGGCCGCGCAGGCGAGCATCGCGCTGCTCGCCCCGGACGGGCACCTCGAGCGACAGGTAGAGCTGTCGCTCGACCTCACGACACGCCTCGATGCCGTGCGCACGCTGGCCGACGAGCTGCCGGCGTTCTTGAATGCCGTGCGCGCCACGGGCTGGGCCTCGGCCCTCGGCACCGAGGACTCCGCGGCATACGAGACGTTCGTGAGCGCCGCCGTCGATCTGCTCGGGCCGTCCGGTCGGGGCTTTACGCTTCCGCCGGCCGTGGCCGGACAACGGACCCGCACCTTGGAGCGACTCGAGGTACTGACCCGGCAACATTCCGGGTTCGCGCGCGGCTGGGGACTGTTGGCACTCGCCTATCTCAGCCTCACCGGTGACGATCACGATGCGCTCACCCAGATGGCCGAAGCCGCCGCAAAGCACGCCCTCAGCCTCGACCCGGAACTACCCGACGCCCGCAGTGCCGCCGGGCTGGTCGCCCTGCGTCGCGGACAGTGGGCGCACGCACAGGATCAACTGTCCGCCGCATTGAGCGCCGACGCCAACGCCGTGGCGGCCCTGGAAGGGCTGGCCTGCCTGTGGGCGGATGCCGGACGCAGCACGGCGGCGCTGTCGATGGCGCAGCGCGCAGTGGCCTTGCAGCCCCGCAACGCGGGCGCGCGCGAGTGCCTGACGTATGCGCAGCTCGCGCTGCGACCGCAGGACCGCCGGGCGCTGGCCACGAGCGAGGACGACCAGCCCCCCGAGGTGGCCCGGGTGACGGCGCTCACCGCCATTCTCTCGGGGGACGTCGTCACCGCGCAGCACGCGCTCAATCGGACCGTGCCCCGCGGCGGTTCACGGGCGTGGGTGGATGCAATGGTGCGCGCGGCGAACAGTCGCCGTTACACGGCGGCCGCGCTGCAAGCCATCACACACGCCGCCAGCGAAGGCCACATCGATGCCTCGCTGGAGGTGCTGTGCGGCGCTGCGCTGCGTCAGGCCGACTTCGTGTTCAATCGCATGCTACGGCTGCACAAGCAAGGCCAGGATGTGCCTTTGCGCATGCTCTGGCTCGAAGAGACCGAGTTCCTGCGCCGGCATCCCCGCTTCGAGGAAATCGTCAATGCGGCGGAGCTCACGACGTTCTGGCAGGACCACGGCGTGCCCGACGCCTGCACGCTCGACCCCACGCTGTACGGCTGTCACCTGAAGCGCCGGCCATAGCCGGTCGCTGCGCGCAGTCGCGACATCAGCAGGTGACCCAGCCCCACCCACAGCAACGCCACCGCCACCCACTGCCAGAACGCGAAACTCAGCCACACAGGGATCCCGAGCTCGCGCCAGGCGACATCCACCCATCCCACATCGCGCTGCCCCAGCCAGAGCAACGCCTGCCCGACCCCAATCGCCACGAGCGGCACACACACGAGCAGTGCCGGCCACACGAACCGCATGTCGTGACGCATGCGTTCGCCGTACAGCCCGACGATGCCGACGTACAAGCCAAGGAAGGTCAGGACGGCGATGAGCTCATGCGCCTTGTAGACGAGATCAGAGAGATGGAAGATGAAGAAACGCTCCGTGCCCAGGAGCGCGCCGCAGATCAGGCCGGTCCGCAAAGCGACGATGGGGATGCGTGGTCGCGTGCCGCCCGGCTCGGGTGCCCCCAGAC
>QGUO01000180.1 GCA_003242495.1 Pseudomonadota bacterium
CTGGGGATATTTGTCCCCGTTCTGCGGCTGCCCACCGGGGCGATCGCGGCCTGCGCCGGGCTGCATGCGGCCGGCGTGCCCACCATCCCCGTGTTGCGCGGGACCACCGCCGTGAATCCCGAGGCCGCCTTCGGCTTTCTGGTGGGCACCTATGACGGGGTGATCGGCTGGGCGGCGCTGGCGTGGTTCGGCCTGCTCGCGGCGGTGTACCTGCGCTTCAGCGCGCGCAGTTCGCGCTAGCTGCCCCTGGGCTCGGCGCGGGGCAACGCATCGCGCAGCACCGCCAGTCGCTCGAGCGGATCCTGCATCTCCAGGCAGCGCTGACGGTCGCGCAGCGGCAGCGGCAGGATCTCGGTCAGCCTAGCGCCCAACCAGACCGCGTCGTCGAAGCGCTGCGGCACACTGCGGTGTTGCTCGTCGAGCTGCGCCAACACGCGACGCAGGACATCCGCCAGGAAGGCATACTCCTGCGGCACGGCGAGCGGCGCTTCGTTCGGCAGGAACTCGACCTCGGCCACGTTCAGGCCGTCCTCCTGCTGGCGCGCCGAGACGATGCGGAAACGCTGCTCGCCGCGCGCGGCGATGCCGAGCAGGCCGTCCGCGAGCTTCTCGAAATCGATGATGCGTGCCAGGGTGCCCACCTGGGCCGTGCGCACCGTGCCGCCCACCTCGCGCCCCTGCAGAATGAGCACTACGCCGAATCCCCGATCTTCGCGCAGGCAGCGGCGGACCATGTCCACGTAGCGGGTTTCGAAGATCCGCAGACGCAGCAGGCCTTCCGGAAAGAGCACGGCATGCAGCGGAAAGAGCGGCAGAGTCGTCACGCCATGATCCTCCTATCCAGCCCCACCTGCACGCTCCGACAGGCGTACGCTAACGCCTCGCCGCCAGCTCCTCCAGCAGTTTCGCATGCAGCCCGCCGAAGCCGCCGTTGGACATGATCAGCACGTGATCGCCCGCCTCGAGCTCGACGGCGAGCGCCGCCAGCAATTCCTCGATGCTGCGGCTGACCTGTGCGCGCCCCGGCATCTCGGCCGCCAGCTCGGCAATGTTCCATTTGACCTCGTCGCCCTGATGCAGCCAGATGCGGTCGGCCAACTGCAGCGAGCGGGCGAGGGCCGCGCGGTGCGTGCCGAGCTTCATGGTATTCGAGCGGGGCTCGAGCACGGCGACGAGCCGCGCCGCACCGATGCGACGTCGCAGCCCGTCAAGGGTGGTGGCGATCGCGGTGGGATGATGCGCGAAGTCGTCGTAAACCGTGACCCCCGCGACCCGGCCGCGCACTTCCATGCGCCGGCGCACCCCGGCGAAGCGCTCCAGCGCCGCAATCGACTGCTCGATGGATACGCCCGCATGGCGAGCGGCCAGCATGGCGGCCAGCGCATTCGCGGCATTGTGCCGCCCCAGCATCCCCCAGGAGACTTCGCCGCGCGGCTGCGACCCCTCATAGACGGTGAATCGCGAGTAGTCTCCGCCCGGCTCCACGCCGATGTGCCAGGCGCCCTGCGCCTCCGTGCCCGTCGGTGTCTGGTCGGTGAAACGCTCGAGTGGCGTCCAGCAGCCCATGTCGATGAGCTGCCGGACATTGGCGTCGCCCTCATTGGCGATCACCCGCCCGCTGCGCGGGACCATGCGCAGCAGCTGATGGAACTGCCACTGGATGGCCGCCACGTCGGGATAGATGTCCGCATGGTCGTGCTCGAGATTGTTGATGACCGCGGTACGCGGCCGGTAGTGCACGAACTTGGCCCGCTTGTCGAAGAACGCGGTGTCGTACTCGTCGGCCTCCACGACGAAGTGCTGGCCACCGCCGAGCCGCGCGGTCACATCGAAATTGCCCGGCACGCCACCGATGAGAAAGCCCGGATCGAGCCCGGCGTGCTCGAGGATCCAGGCGAGCAGGCTGGAGGTGGTGGTCTTGCCGTGCGTGCCGGCCACCGCCATCACCCAGCGTCCGGCGAGCACATGCCGCGCCAGCCACTCGGGTCCGGAGGTATAGGGAATGGTGCTGTCGAGCAGTGCCTCGACGAGCGGATTGCCGCGCGTCATGACGTTACCGACCACGACGACGTCCGGCCGCAACGCGAGCTGCGCCGGATCGTAGCCTTCGATGAGCTCGATGCCGAGCGCGGCGAGCTGCTCGGACATCGGCGGGTAGACGTTGCGGTCCGAGCCGGTGACGCGATGGCCGGCGGCACGCGCCAGCGCGGCGATCCCGCCCATGAAAGTCCCGCAAATTCCGAGTATGTGTAGGTGCATGCCGGGGATCCGCGACGATCGGATACGATGGGATTGACTGCCGGGCCCGCCTCAGCCGTTCACTGCGCAGAGCCGAACAAGGTGTCGACCATCAGGTAAGTGGAAAGATACATCGCGATCGACAGCGCCATGCCGGTGAACAGGTTGCTGTCGAGGGCGTGCATCAGGACGCGGCCGAAGATCAACGCACCCACGAGTATGCGCGGGCCCCACCAGGCGACCATGACCATCGCCTGGGGCATCAGCAGCAACACGAGGACATCGAGGGCGCCGAACAGGATGCCCACCCCCAGCCAGGCGGTGAGAGTCTGCTTGAGGCGCTCGGGACGCCCCACCAGGGCGAGCAATCCCCAGAGCCAGACGCCCAGCATGGCCACGTCGACCGCCACGATGCCGAACCCCGTGCGCGGATCGATGTCCACTAGGGGTATCTGTGCGCAATACAGAGCCACGTAGCCGATGAGCGACAATGCGGTCAGCAGCCATGAAGCAGGAAGATCCTGAGGTCCTTTGCGCCACAGCGCGATGTCAAGAAAGGCCTGTAACAATTGCAGCATGTCGTACCGGATCGCAGAAACGGTCGACATTTGTGAGCGGAGCAACGCCTCGCGACCGTCATTCCGCTTAATCTAGCATGCATGACACAGCGGACAGCCATTTATGTAAGGAGCGCCGAGGAGCTGGCTTCGGCGCTCGAGCGTCTGGGCGGCGCCGAGCTCGCCGTCGATACCGAGTTCATGCGCGAGAGCACCTATTACCCGCGCTTGTGCCTGCTGCAGGTGGCGAACTCAGAGATCTGCGTGGTGATCGATGCGCTCGAGGTGGAGGATCTGACGCCGCTGCTCGACGTCTTGCACGACCCTGGTCGGCTCAAGGCGCTGCATGCGGCTCGCCAGGACCTCGAGGTCCTGTTGCACGCCACGGGCGAGGAGCGCCGCGCGCTGCCCGAGCCGCTGTTCGATACGCAGGTCGCGGCTGCGCTCATCGGGCTGCCCGCGCAGATCGGCTACGCCGACCTGGTGGCCCGCCGCCTGGGCGTGCAGCTTGCTAAGGGTCATACGCGTACCGACTGGAGCAAACGGCCGCTCAGCGAGGCGCAGCTGAATTATGCAGCGGACGATGTCCGCTGGCTCGTGCCCCTTTACGAGGACATGCGCGCCGAGCTGCAACGGCGCGGACGGCTCGGCTGGCTCGCGGAAGAAATGAGCGCATACCTCGACGTACGCCTCTACCAGACCGAACCCGCACAAGCCTGGCGGCGATTCAAGGGACTCGATCGAATGCGGCCGATGCAGCGCGCGGCGATCAAGCTGCTGGCCGAGTGGCGCGAAGCGCTGGCGATCAAGCACGACAAGCCGCGCGGTTGGATTCTGGCGGACGACGCCTTGCGCGAGCTGAGCGAGCACCTGCCGCAGACGCCCGCAGCGCTCGGGGCGATGCGCTGCCTGCCGCCGGCGGTGGCTCGCAAGCGCGGCGCGGAGATCCTGGCGCTCATCGCCCAGGCGCCCGCGCGCGCCGAGCTCGAAGCCGAGGCCACCGAGTGGCGCCGGCCCGAACCGCAGCAGGTCGCCCTGGTCTCGCGGCTGATGAGCTTCATACGCAGTGAGGCCGAGCGCCTGGAGATCAGCCCCGAATTTCTCGCAACCCGTCGCGATGTCGAGCGCCTGGTCTTCAGCGGCCGCGCCGGGGCGCTCGGCAGGGGGTGGCGCGAAGAGGTCATCGGGCGGCGGCTCATCGAGATGGCCGCCGCCCAGGGATGAGCCCCTGGCTCACCGTTTGCCGCGTGACAGCGTGCGCGTCGTGCGTGCCCGCTGCGCGGTACGACCGGCGCCTCCCTTGGCCCCCCCCTTGCGGACCGCTCGGCCGGCGGCCTTGCGCTTGGCGCTCGCAGTCGCCCCGGACTTGCCGCGTGCAACGGCCCGGCTCGCCGTCCGCTCGACGACCTGCCGGGCAGCCTTCCCCCGCGCAGGACGGGTCACCTTCTTGGTCGCCTTCTTAGTCGCCTTCTTAGTGACCTTCTTCGCGGGCCTCTTGGCAGCCTGCCTGGCCGTCTTTTTCGCGGAAGTTTTCGCCGCCTTCTTCTTCGCCGCGGTCACCCCTGTCTTCCTCGTGACCTTCTTCGCCGCCTTTTTGGCGGTCTTCCTGGCTGTCTTCTGCGCGGTTTTCTTCGTGGCCTTCTTCGTAGCTTTCTTGGCGGCCTTCTTTGCAGCCTTCTTAGCAGTCTTCTTAGCAGCCTTCTTCGCGGCCTTCTTGGCTGTCTTCTTCGCTGCCTTCGCCCCGGCCGCCGCGCTCGCGCCCGCGGCGGCCCGCTTGCCCGTCTGCTTGCCCGCCGTCGACCGGGCCTGCTTGGCAGCCTTCTTGCGCGCCTTGGCGGTCTTCCCGGCGCGGGCGCCCGATCGCGGCTGCGCAGACGCCTCGCTCACTTCGGTGTCCTGCTCCGCGGCCGGCTGGGCGCGCGCAGCGGCCTCCATGCGCGCGGAGACTTCCTGCAGCGACCCCTCGCCGGCGACCCGGCGCAACAGTCCCTGTCGGGCATAGTGTTCGATGAGCGGGCGGGTCTGCTCCTCATAGACCTCGAGACGCTTGGCGATCACGTCCTCACGGTCGTCCGGCCGCTGGTAGAGCTCGGCGCCGTCGCGGCTGCACTGGTTCACCCCGGCCGGCAGGCTATGGACGTTGTATACAGTGTCGCATTTCGGACAGATGCGCCGCCCGGCGAGGCGCTGCATCAGCGTCTCCCGGCTGACGTCGAGCTGCAGGACGGCATCGAGCGGTTGACCGATCTCGGCGAGCAGGTCTGCCAGGGCGTGCGCCTGATCGATGTTGCGCGGAAAGCCGTCGAGGATGAAGCCGGCTGCGGCATCGGAGCGGTCGAGGCGGTCGCGAATCAAGCCGAGCACGATGTCATCGGACACGAGTTGCCCCGCATCCATGACCGCCTTGGCCTTGCGCCCGAGCTCGGTTCCGCGCGCGACTGCATCGCGCAGCAGGTCGCCGGATGAGACCTGCGGAACGCCGTACTTGGCCTGGAGCATCTGAGCCTGGGTGCCCTTGCCTGAACCAGGCGCGCCCAGCAGAACGATTCGCATGTTCGATGTACCTCGGAAGGCGGATGAAGCGACGCTACCCTACAGAAATCCGAAGCCGCTGGCGATATCCATCCGCTCGTGACTCGGCATGGGGCTGCGCCATCCGCTATTCTTCACCTCTCCCCGCGACCGCGACCGATCTCCAAGGAGGCTTCCTCATGCCGAAATCTGCGCCTCGCAACGCCTTCTACGCCCAGTCGGGCGGCGTCACCGCCGTGATCAACGCCTCGGCCTGCGGCGTGATCGAAACATGTCGCAAGCATCGCAGCCGGATCGGCAAGGTCTATGCGGGCAGGCACGGCATCGTCGGGGCCTTGACCGAGGATCTCATCGACACCAGCAAGGAGTCCCCGGCGGCCATTCGCGCGCTGCGTCACACTCCCGCCGGCGCGTTCGGCTCGGCACGCTACAAGCTCAAGCCGTACGAGGAGGATGCAACGCAATACGAGCGCCTGATCGAGGTCTTCAAGGCGCACGACATCGGCTACTTCTTCTACAACGGCGGCGGCGACTCGGCCGATACCTGCCTCAAGGTCGCGCAACTCGGAGAGCGTCTCGGCTACCCCATCCAGGCCATCCACGTGCCGAAGACCGTGGACAACGACCTGCCCCTCACCGATTGCTGCCCGGGCTTCGGCTCCGTGGCGAAATACGTGGCGGTCTCCATCCGCGAAGCCGGCTTCGACGTCGCCTCCATGGCCAAGACCTCCACCAAGGTGTTCGTCATGGAGGTGATGGGGCGGCATGCCGGATGGATCGCGGCAGCCGGCGGACTCGCGGCCGAGAAGGCCGGCGATGCCCCGCATGTGATCCTGTTCCCGGAAATCACCTTCGACGAGGAGAAGTTCTGCGCGCGCGTGCAGGCGACGGTGGAAAAGTATGGCTACTGCGCCATCGTGGTCTCCGAGGGGGTGAAGAACAGCGAGGGCAAATTCCTTTCCGACGCCGGCGTGCGCGATGCGTTCGGCCATGCCCAGCTTGGCGGTGTGGGCCCGGTGATCGCCCAGCTCATCAAGTCCCGGCTCGGCTACAAGTACCATTGGGCGGTGGCCGATTACCTGCAACGCGCCGCACGACACATCGCCTCGAAGGTGGACGTCGAACAGGCTTACGCCGTGGGCCGCGCGGCCGTGGAGCTTGCCCTCAAGGGCGAAAACTCGGTGATGCCCACCATCGTGCGGGTGTCGGACAAGCCCTATCGCTGGAAGATCGGCACGGCGCCGCTCGACAAGATCGCGAACCGCGAGAAGATGCTGCCGCGTGATTTCATCACGCCGGATGGCTTCCACATCACTGCCAAGGCACGCCGCTACCTTGCCCCGCTGATACGCGGCGAAGACTACCCGCCCTACAAGGACGGGCTGCCGCAGTACGTGCAATTGCGTAACGCCCCAGTACGCAAAAAGCTCAAGACCACGTTTATGGTATAGTTTTTCCCGCCTGAGCTGGCGGGGGATACAGCATAAGGTGCTGCCATATCGGCGGTGTGCGCCGCCGATCGGGACCGCCTCGACGAATAAATAACGACTAGCCCGCGAATGGGAGGAGCGGTTATGTCGAGGGATTTTGCTCTTTTGCTCGCGGTCGGATCTGGCGCCCTCCCCCTGTTTTACGGGGGGTTTTCGGGCGGGAACGGCCCTAACGGAATTCAGCGCAACTTGGAGTTTGGCCGGGAGTTCCTCATTCGTCGGGCCGACCGCTTGCTATTTGGCACAGATTTTCTGGCGCCGGGGCAA
>QGUO01000181.1 GCA_003242495.1 Pseudomonadota bacterium
GTCGTCATCCGCGTGCGCCGCCACGAACTCCGCCACCACCGCCGCGCGTGCATCCGCCCCGCGCTCGTGCTCCTCGAGCCAGGCCAGCACCCTCCGCGGGCGCTGAAAGCCCGGGGTGTCGACGAGCTCGTACAGCACCTGTCCGTCGATGCGCATCCGATAGCCGCGCGCCTTGCGCGTGGTGCCCGGATCCGGCGAGATCGCCACGGACTCATCCTCCGCGAGCGTCGCGACGATGCTGCTCTTGCCCTTGTTGGGATGTCCGACGATGGCGAAAGTCGGGTGCGGCTGAGTCAAGCGCCGGTCTCCAGATACAGGGCGGGATCGGCCATGCGCCCCGCCCATCGCGACCACACCATGCGTTGCTGTGCCGTCGCCAGGGCGCCGTCGGCGCCGACGGGCACCACGATCAGCGAGACCTGCGCACCCAGGCCGGCGCGCAGCTCCGACAGGAAGTCCTTCAGGTCCAGCAGTGGCGCTTCCCAGGCGCGCACGAACACCAGCACGGCCGAGGCCCGCTCGCCCGCGAGTCGTTCGATCAACGCGCGATCCTGCGCAAGGGTGCGACCACCGCCGGCACCCTGCACGTCGGTCACGTGCCATGCCAGATGCGTGCCCGCCCACGCCCGTGCGGTGTCGGGCTCGAGCGCCTCCGCCCAGACGATGGCGGTCGCGGCGCGCGCCTCGCGCGGCGCCGGCGCGCTGGCCGACGTGGCGGACCCGCCCGTCTGGACCTCGGGCTCCGCGGCGCCGAGCGCCACGGCCGCCGATTGCATCCGGTCGAGCAGGCCCCGCACCCCCGGATCGTCCAGCAGCAAATGTCGCGTGGCCCTGCGCAGGCGCCACAGTGCGAGCGCCAGCAAGGCACAGCGCGGCACCAGCCCGTAGGTGACGATGGCCGCCACCAGGAAGGGCCACCACCCGGTCAGCGTGTCGGCCGGCGACAAGTCAGGTCGGGCGGTGACCAGGCGGAAATACCGCGATTGCTCGATCAACGCTGCATCCGGCACGGCCTGCGGCCAGATGGCGCGCCACGGGGCCGAGATGGCGTCGGTGATCCTGAGTGCCTGCGCAGCATCGAGCCGCAAGGTCGTGCTCCAGCCGAACGCCAGGTCGGTGAACGCGATGAGCCCGCCCGCAACGGCCAGCACCGCCAGATTGAACGCCACCGCCGCCATCTGCGACCACGCAAGCATCTGCCAACGGGCGAACCGGGCCGCGGCCGGGCCGCGCGCGGCGCGCCATTCGAGCAACACATTGAGCTCGGCATCGCCGCCGCGCACCCGGCGATACACCGCGCCGATCAGCCGGCCGGGATTCAGGCCGGTGAGCAGATCCTGCAGGGACGCGAGCCCGGGCACGCGCGGCAGCATGAGCACCAGCGTCAGGGCGATCAGCAGGATCTGCAGCAGGCCCAACGTCGCCAGCACGGTGACCACATTGACCGGCCACCTGCCGTCGTAATGGAACACGGCAAAGGCCACGGCCGCGCCCGCCAGAGCACCGAGCACGATCATCATCAAAGAGATCGAGCGCCGACCCTGCTCGAGATGCTGCGCCGCGACGCCCACCTCCGCGACGCATGCCTTCTGTTGTGTCGTGAGCCGCGACCACCAGCCCCGCACACGCGTCAGCGGATCGCTGGACGCCAGGCTCTGCCCGATGCGGCGGTCGCGCGCCAGGCGATCGGCGTAACGCGTCTCGCGATCGCGTTCGAGCCAGCGAGGAATCTCGATGGCGTCGGCAAACAGGCTCCGTTGGTCGTCGGCGCGGCGCATAGGACGAGCGATGATACAACGGCTGTCAGGCGCCGACCGCGCGGCAGCACCGCACACGGCCGCGCGTACGGCGGTCTCGGTCTACGCGCGCAGGGCAACCGAAAATCGACCGGATGACGACCGCCTTCGAGCGCAACGCACGGCGCGGCGTAAAGCGCCTGCCCCGCTCAAGACGCTCATGCTGCGGGGCGGCCCGGCCGTGGCAGACTGGCGATCAGCGTCGCCGAGCTCAAGGTCCAGCCGAAGAAGGACTCCACGTTGTAAATCGTGGCTTCCTGGGCGGCCGGTGGGCCCGCCTGCATGGTGCCGTCGGTCACCAGGATGGGCCAGTATTCGTGGAAGTACGCATCCCGGATGGTGGACTCGACACAGACATTGGTCGCGATCCCGACGAAGAACAGATAACGGATCTCGCGGGCGCGCAACACCGAATCCAGCGTCGTGCCGGCAAAGCCGCTGTAGCGCGTCTTGAGCACGACGATGTCGCCCGGCTTCGGGGCGAGCGCCGGCACGATCTCGAAGTCCCAGGTGCCCTCGACGAGCAACTGACCCTTGAGCTCCGGCCGGGCCCGCATCAGGCACAACGCCGTCTCTTTTCTGGGGTTGGGCGACGAGGCGCCGCCGCCATTGCTCAGGTCGGGCTTGTAGCCGGTCTGCAGGTAGACGATCTGCATCCGGGCCGCACGCGCCGCCTCGAGCAGGCCCTGGATGGTGTCGACGACCGCCTGTGCCCCGCTCACGTCGATGCCGGCGAGATCCAGCAGGCCGCCTTTACTCGCGAAGGCGTTCTGCATGTCGACGACGACGAGGGCAGACTTCTCGAAGTCCACTTCCACCGGATCCGGGCGCGTATCGAGTCGAGTCATGGCGGTCCGCGGTGTCGTTCAGTGAACGGGCTCGACGAGCATAGCCCGCGAAAACCCTTCTGTCACGAGCACGGCGCCGGCCTCAACCGACCCGCCAGGGATGCAGCACCCGCCAACATCGGCGCTCGGTCACGAACTCAACGCCGGAATTTGGTCAATGATTCAAGAACGCCCTGAGCCCGTTCAGGAACATCTGCACGCTGATCATCACCAGCACCATGCCCATCAACCGTTCCATGGCCGCCAGGCCCCGCTCCCCGAGCAGCCGATAAAAGAACGGCGCCGCAATCAGGATGGCGGCCGTGAGCGCCCAGGCAATGGTCATGCCCAGCCACAGGCCCGTGGTCCCGCCTGGGTCGCCCCGCTGCAACAAGAGCAGTGCCGCAAGCGCCGACGGTCCGGCGATCAGCGGCACGGCGAGCGGCACGACCAGCGGCTCGCCTTCCAGCGCGTCGGCATACCCGTTCCTCGACGGGAAGATCATGCGCAGCGCGATCAGGAACAGCACGATGCCCCCGGAAATACTGATCGTCTCCTGATCGATGTGCAGCACCCTGAGCGCATGGTCCCCGAGCAACAGGAAGACCAGCAGGACGCCATAGGCAATCAACACTTCCCGTATCAGCACGCGCCGTCGGCGCTCGGGCGCGACCCGCTTGAGCACCGATAGGAAGATCGGCACGTTGCCCAGCGGATCCATGATGAGGAACAGCGTCACGACGACGGAGAACAGATCGGGCATATGGCATGAGCAGGCACTGCGGCACCATGCACCGCGCTGCGATCATACACGTCCGCAGTGCGTGCGAGAGGTATACAGTCGGGATCGAGGCAGACACCGCGGTCTCTGCCTCATGGCGCCGATGCGGCGCTTGCTCACGTGGATCGGCTGTCGTGGACCCTGCCGGTGATGTCTACCGTGCTCCCGGCCGCGGCGGCGCGCGACGCGCCCTCAGCGTCGCGTCATCTCCTCGGTGCGATCACGCACGACCTCGCCCTCGATGATGTTGAGATCTCGCCGCTGCGCCCGCATTTGCCGGCGGATGCTGCGCGTCTTCCACCACAGGTAAACGGCGCCGACCGCCATGGCGGTGAGCACCACCGAGAACACCAGGATCGAGACCGCCACCGCGCCGATCAACAGCACGACGCTGGCTGCAATCGCCAGTCCCTTCAACAGCAGCCCTTGTGCCCGGGAGCCGAAGCCTCGGCGGGGCCCGCGCCACCCGAGTCGCTGAGGGTCGTCTTCAAAGGGCATGGAATACCTCGTTCGCACGTCGTGGGGAGGGCTCATGATGAACCTTGCACGCCCACTGTCCAACTGCTTTGCCGGTCGATTCCTGGATTATATCCGGCGCACCGTGGGCGCTCGCGTGCGCATTCACGCGGTCGCGTGGGTGCAATGCCCGACATCGGCGCGTGATGCGCAACGATGAACACCGTGCCGGTCGGCGATGTGCCGACAGCTGAGCGCGCCGGGTCCGCCCGGAGTCGTACCCAGGCATTCGATGCTGGAGTGACGAACGAGCGCCAGGAAGCTTGCCAGGGCTCTAAAGGCGTGGGTTTAGCCCGCGGATCGAATCCATCTCACCAGGCAGGAGTTCGCCAAGTACACGTCGGATCGCTGCAATCGAACGGGCTCGTGAGCGATAAACGAAGGTAGTGCCTTCGGCTCCAGTACCCACATACCTTCGAAGGCATTCCGCAGATCGGGGGCGACGAACCAGCCAGGGAACACCAAGGCTCCCCTCACCGGCCACTTCTTGCCCGTCATCTCCTCGAGCGTGCGTGCGAGCCATGCCATCTGCGCCTGGACCTGGCGCACCGGATCTCGATCGGGTTTACGACCTGCGACCGTCAGCTCTCCGTCTTGGAGCCCGATCTTTGCATCCCCCTTGGGTTTTGACCACGTCTTGGTCTCGATGACAAAGATGCCGCGATCCGAGATCACGACGTGATCGAGATTGAAGCCGTCACCCGGCAAGTCGTGAAGAATGTGAGCGCCGGATGTTCGAAGCCTTTCTAGGTATTGGCCGACGGCCCGTTCACCATCTCTTCCCAAGCGCAGGGCCTGCACTTCCCGCCTGAGCGGAATGATTTTCCAGGCGGCGTACGCGAGAGCCGCCACGAACAGGCACGTATAGAGCCATGGTCGCCGTGGCGAATTGGTCAAATATCCAATCCATTCCATCACCGCGATCAGCGCGAATCCGCCGACGTACCATAAGTATGTGAGCACCTTGTCATCGACAATGCTCTGTATCTGCTCGTCGAGCGACTGGCCAGGAAGGCGCAGCGGCTTCCCTTTGAGCGGCGACATGGCTTTCGAGTCCATGGGTCCATACCCACCTACCGGAAGTACAGGACCGTACGCCCGTACGACAGGGTTTTCCGCGAACTGCGTCAAATCGTCCTTTGCACGGTCGGTCCTCGCGGCGTCACTCCTGGTCGCCACGCAGGCAGCTCTCGCCTACTCGATTCTGCTGCTGGCGACGAACCGGCTTCATCACAATCTTCTTGCAGCGACTTCCTTCGTCACGTCGATCTTGATCCCCCGCTCTACCACCAGCCTCTTGGCTTCGCGTTTTCAGAGTTGTCCGAACAGCTTGCGTCAAGCGTGGATCGTGACATCGCTGACACCGTGCATCTTGGTACTGCGCGACCCGGAAGCATTGCGCAACATTCTCACCATCTAATTTTGTGAATCGGCATTTTCTCGCTGCTTCTTAGGTCCGAGGAACCGGGATCTCACAAAAATTCCGTGGTCCTAGAATCGCCAGCAGTCAACCATGGATGCCAATAGATTCATTCAAGTCCTCGCGAAACTTTGGGTCCTCCGCATGAGACGAGGATCACACATGATTGACTCATTTCTGTGCTGACGCTCACCTCAGTGGCCCTTCTTGATATCTACTATCTTCCGAACAGCATCGCACTGAGCTAAGAAGATATGTCCAGTGGGAAGACTAGCTTTAGCGTATTTCTCCTACGACCTGCTGCTCAGCAGGAAGTGTATGAGAAGCTATTTAGAGACGGTATACCACTGGGAGAAGGCCTTGATGGAAAATTCGTTGTCCTTCCAACGAGCCGCCAGTGGCCACGCTGGTACACCGCGCTTAGGCCCCTCTTAAGTAGAGATCCCCCAGAACTTTTCAGTGAGTCTCCTGCAGGCATGCTGTTCGTACGTCGTGGGGTCCATGCATTCGTAGTGACCTTTGGCCATGCTTGGCAGCAACTCAGACTTCACTGGGTGGAGTTGGACTTTGGTCGCCGTGTGGCTCTGAACTCCGTCCCACCCGATAAGGTGCTGGAGGTCAGCACCGAACAAGTATTTGCCAAGTGGCACCTTGCAAAAGAGAGATCGCCCAAGGCCACATCCGTAAGAGAGTTCGCGCTAGAGCATGATCGCGACTTGGTCGCAGCACTCGAGGGCGTCCCCTCAGAACCGGCTTTCGGTGGCACTCTGCGAGGTAGCACGAGCTTGAGGATGTCGATACCCCTTCTAGATATCGGGAAAGCACTCGATCGGGCAGCCGCGTTATTTCAAAGCGACGCATACAAGGCCGCATGGCCGGAGATAGACAACATCCAACCGCTTGCCAACGAACAGCTAAGCAGCGAGCTAGATCAACTCTTGGACAGAGATCTCAAGTCCGGCGCAGCTGCAAGTAGCGCAGTCCTCTTTACCCCGTATTTTCGAAAAGGAGACGTCACGAGCACCGACTCATACGTCATCGGCAGACTTTCGAAGAATCCAGTAAAAGCTCCCTATCTGCTGTTCGGATCGTGGGAGTCTTATCTTAAAGGCAGGGGAAAGAAGCCCTCCTTGGACGCGGCCCGTGATACGCCGGTTCACATGTTTGATGCGGCCGGCGACAAAATCGAACGAAGATCTCTGTACGAATGCCTTGGGTATGAGCTTTCGATAGACGGCCGACAGTACGTTCTCTCGTCCGGCATATGGTACGAAGCCGAAAACGACTTCGTATCGAAAGTAAACAAGGCCATCAACCGGATACCGTCGCCGTCGGTTCGTCTACCCACTTGGGATCGGGTCATGTCGGAGGGTGAATACAACCGCTATTGTTGCAGAGACGGTGCAAAGCTTCACTTCGACGCCAGAAATCTATATTTCGGCGGCGGAAAGTCACAGTTCGAGTTCTGCGATTTTCTGCACCCGAGAGAGAACTACCTGTTCTTTGCGAAGATTCCTTCAAGGTCCAGCGATTGCAGCCACCTGGTGGAACAGGTAAGACGCACGGTCGAATTGCTTTTCAGTGTAGACGACAGCTTCCGGAAAGAACTTAAGAAGACAATGAAGAAGCACTACCCGCGCGCTGCTCGCGGTTGGCTAGACAGGCGACCGGTGCCCGGTCAATGGAAGTTTTGTCTCGTTTCATTAGGTAAGGACAAAGCGGAGCTACCATTCTT
>QGUO01000182.1 GCA_003242495.1 Pseudomonadota bacterium
AATCCAGCGAAGCGAGATCGGCCTCCTCGCGACGTCGTTTGAGGACTGCCGCGATCAGTCCGAACAGCAGCACCAGGCCGCCGATGACGAACACCCACCAGAACTGGCCGATGCGGTCGAGCAGCGCCGGCGCGGCCGCGGCCGGCGCGGCAGCCGGCTGCGCCGGGCGGCGCGGCGCCGGCTCGGCCTGCGGCGCGGGCTCGGCCGGCGCCTCGGCCTCGGCAGCCTCCTCGGCCGGCGCGCTCGCGGCCTCGCCAGACTCGTCGGCCGCCGGTGTCTCGGGCTCGATGGGCGCCTCCAGCGGCGCGTCGTCCACCTGCTGCTGCAGGCTTTGCAGGTCGGGGCTGGCCACATCGAGGCGGCGATCGGCCTCGTCGGCACCGGCTCCGGCGCCGGACCCGGTCTCGGCGGAGGTCGCGGCCGGCTCCTCCGGCGCGATGGGGGCGGCCGTGGGCGCCTCGGAGGTCTCCTCCGGGGTCACCAGGCGCAGCCGGGCCGTGGCCGTCGACTCCTCGGGGGCGACGCTGCCGCCGCGCCAGGCTTCCGTCTGACGTACCACCTCGGCGGTCGCTTCACGCGTCGAGAGCAGCTCGATCTCGGCCAGCTCGGGAATGCGCAGCACGCTGCCGGCGCGCAGGCGGTTGATATTGCCGTCGAACGCCTCCGGATTGGCGCGGAACAGCGCGATCATGGTCTGGTTGACCGTGCCCGGCGAGCCGGGCCGCAGGTCGCTGGCAATGCGCCAGAGCGTATCGTTGCGCCGCACCGTGTAGGTCCCGCCCAACGCAGGGACGCCCGGCTGCGCTCCGGCGACCGGCTCCTCGACGGGGGCGGGAGGCTCGCTCGGCGCAGGCTCGGCGGCCGGAGCAGGCGGCGGCGTGGCCGGCTCCACGGGCGGCGCCGGCGCGCGCTCGATGCGGCCTTCCGGCTGCATGCCCGTCTGCGGCGCCGTGACCGGGGACGGCGCGCTCTCGGGCTGTGTCGGCATGAAAACCGGCGGATCGAGCAGCACGGTGTACTCGCGCAGCACCCGTCCGCGGGACCAGCTCGCCTCGATGAGCAGTGTGACGTACGGCTCGGTCACCGAGCGGTTGGACGTGACTTTGATGGTGGTGCGGCCGTCGCGCGAGCGGCTGACCGCAAAGTCGAAGTTCGACAGGAACTGGGGACGCTCCAGGTTGAACCGGGCGAACAGCTCCGGGCTCGCCAGGCCCACCTTGAGCGTGGCGAGCTCTTCACTGGTCGGGGCGATGAGCTCGATATCGGCGTCGAACGGCTGGTTCAGCGCCGAATTCAGCTGGATCTCGCCGAGCCCGAGCGCATGCAGCGTGGCCGGCGACAGCAAGGCACCCATCATGACCAGGTGCGGCAATCGTCTACTCATCGGATCTCCCGGTGCGGCGTCCTGAGGCGTCCGGCAGCGGCCATAGAAGAGCGGGCACGGCCTTCAGGTCCATTCCCCATGAATGCAGGCCTCATGCTGGCAGGGACGGGGTCGGCCGGCGGCCGCCCGTCCTCATGTGCTTCTTCATTTACGCCGCGCAACTATAGCTCACAGGTAATCTTTCACCAAAATTTCAGCGATCTGGACGCTATTTAAAGCAGCTCCCTTGCGAACGTTATCTGACACAATCCACAAATTCAGACCGTTCTTATGACTAATGTCCTCGCGAATGCGGCCCACATATACAGGATCGGTGCCTGAGCCCTCTGTGACGGCCGTCGGATAGCCGCCCGGACGCCGCTCGTCCATCACCACCACGCCGGGCGCCTTGCTGAGCAGGTCGCGTGCCTCGTCGGCGCCGAGCTTGCGCCGGGTCTCGATATGCACGGCCTCGGAATGCCCCACGTACACCGGCACGCGCACCGCCGTGGCATTCACGCCGATGCTCTCGTCCTCGAAGATCTTGCGGGTCTCCCAATGCATCTTCATCTCTTCCTTGGTGTACCCGTTGTCCAGGAACACGTCGATCTGGGGCACGCAGTTGAAGGCGATCTGCCGGGCGATCACCTTGGGGGTCACCGGCTGGCCGGCGGCCAGCGCCGCGGTCTGCTCGGCTAGCTCGTCCATGGCCTGCTGTCCGCCGCCCGACACCGACTGATAGGTCGCCACATTGATGCGCACGATGCCCGCGGCATCGTGCAGCGGCTTGAGCGCCACCAGCATCTGCATGGTCGAGCAATTGGGATTGGCGATGATGTTGTGCTTGCGGTAATTGGCGATCGCGTGCGGATTGACCTCCGAGACCACCAGCGGGATGTCGTCCTGGTAGCGGAACTCGGAGGTATTGTCGATGACCACGCAACCGGCGGCCGCGGCGCGCGGCGCGTGCACCTTGGAGACGCTCGAGCCGGCGGAGAACAGGCCGATCTGCACCTTCGAGAAGTCGAAGGTCTCCAGGTCCTGGACCGTCACCTCGCGACCGGCGAAGCGGATCTTGCGACCGGCCGAGCGGGCGCTCGCCAGCGGATAGATCTCGCCGATGGGGAAATTGCGTTGCTCGAGGACGGACAGGATGGTGCTGCCGACGAGGCCGGTGGCGCCGACCACCGCTACGTTCCAGGTTCTGCTCATGATTGGGACCCCATGGTCGCTGAAGTGAATCGCAAGATGAATCGATGAATGAACGGGTATGGCTGGTGCGCCCGCGGGACGCACCGCGACGGCGCCGGCTATTTCGCCTGCGCGGCAATGGGTTTCGTGGCCGGCTGCACGTCCCCGTTCTGTGCCCGATGGCGCAGGTAATGGTCCATCAGCACCAGCGCCAGCATGGCCTCGGCGATGGGCGTGGCGCGCAGTCCCACGCAAGGATCGTGTCGGCCCGTGGTCACCACTTCGACTTCGTTGCCGTCGAGGTCGATGGTGCGGCCGGGAACGGTGATGCTGGAGGTGGGCTTGAGTGCGATGCTCACCCGGATGTCCTGACCGGACGAGATGCCGCCCAGCACGCCGCCGGCATGATTCGACAGGAACCCGCGCGGCGTCAGCTCGTCGCGATGCTCGCTGCCCTTCTGGGTCACCGAGGCGAAGCCGGCACCGATCTCCACGCCCTTGACGGCATTGATGCTCATCATGGCATGCGCGATATCGGCATCGAGCCGGTCGAACACCGGTTCACCGAGCCCGGGCGGCACGCCGATGGCGTAGACGTTCACTCGCGCGCCCACCGAGTCGCCCTCGCGGCGCAGATTGGTCATATAGGTCTCGAGCTCCGGGACGCGCGCCGGATCGGGACAAAAGAACGGATTGTCGTATGCGGCCTCGAGCGCGGCACTGTCGAACTCGCCGCGCCGGAACGCCTCCGGCTCGAGCTGCAGCGGACCGAGTTGCGCCAGGTAGCCACCGATGCGCACGCCCAGCCGCTCACGCAGGTACTTGCGCGCAATGGCCCCGGCAGCCACACGCATCACCGTCTCGCGCGCCGAGGAGCGGCCGCCGCCGCGGTAGTCGCGCAGCCCATATTTTTGCAGGTAGGTGTAGTCGGCGTGCCCCGGCCGGAAACGGTCCTTGATCTTCTCGTAGTCGCGCGAGCGCTGATCCTCGTTCTCGATGAGCAGGCCGATGGGGGTGCCGGTGGTGCGTCCCTCGAACACGCCCGAGAGGATGCGTACCCTGTCCGGCTCACGCCGCTGGCTGGTGTGGCGCGAGGTGCCGCTGCGGCGGCGATCGATGTCCGGCTGAATGTCCTCTGCGCTCAGCTCCAGGCCCGGCGGGCAGCCGTCCACGATGCAGCCGAGCGCTGGGCCATGGCTCTCGCCGAACGTGGTGACGGTGAACAGCTTGCCGAAAGTGTTGCCGGACATGAACGTGGGACGTGGCGTCGATCTGGGTTGGGGTCGGATTTGCGCTCGGGGGGGCGAGATTCTAACAGGTGGACGCGGCAGGCTTCCCCGCCTTTTTCGCTCCTGGTGCCCGACAGCCCCGACGGCACGCGTGCCCTGCAGCCGGGCCGGTCCGCTCGCCGCCCGTCCGGGGCACCGATGCCGACGCGGTGACAGTGCGCCGCGGCAGCGTCACGGCGGCGCGCCGCCGAAGAAATCCGCGAGCTGCTCGGCGCTCAGCACGAACACGCCGTCTCCCCCGCGCTCGAACTCCAGCCACAGGAACGGGACGTCGGGACAGGCCGCCACGAGTGCGTCCTGGGAATTGCCGACCTCCACGATCAACGCCCCGCCCGGCTCGAGGTGGGCCGCGGCCCCGGCCAGGATGCGTCGCACGATGTCGAGCCCGTCGGGTCCCCCGTACAGCCCGTCACGCGGCTCGCGATGGTACTCCTCGGGCAGCCCGGCCATTTCCTCCGTGCCGACGTAGGGCGGATTGCTGACGATGAGGTCGTAGCGCCCGGCAACGTGCTCGTAAACATCCGAACGAACCAGGCGCACACGCGCGTCGACACCATGGCGCGCGACGTTGACGGCCGCGACCGCCAGCGCGTCGTCCGACACATCGGCGGCGTCGACCTGCGCCTCGGGGAAGGCCAGCGCGGTGGCGATGGCGATGCAGCCCGAGCCGGTGCCGATGTCGAGCACGCGCCGCACCCGTCGCGAGTCCACCCACGGCTCGAAGCGCCGCTCGATCAGCTCGGCAATGGGCGAACGCGGCACCAGCACGCGCTGGTCCACGAAGAACTCATGGCCGGCGAACCACATGCGCCGGGTGAGATAGGCTGCCGGCACGCGCTCGGCAATACGACGCTCGAACAGCGCGAGCGCCGCCGCGCGCTGCGCCTCATCGAGCGCCAGGTCGTAGACGGCCGGCGCATCCTCGTGGCGCAGCCCCGCGGCGAAGAACACCAGTTCCGCCGCTTCGTCGACGGCATTGTCGGTGCCGTGGCCGAACCACAGCCCGGCGCGCTCGAAGCGGCGCGCCCCCTCGTGAATGAGCTGCGCCACGGTGGCCGGCGCGGCCGTTGTCCTGGTCATAGTCGGTTGGCTTTTCGGAACGGTATGGCTGCCGTGACGACGGCGCCGGATTCGATGGCGACGCGACCACGTCCCCGCAAGACCAGGCCTCGAGGACCGATGGCCGTGCGATAAATCCTGGTCATGCGATAATGGGTGGTTCCGGAGGAGTAGCCATGTCCCACCGCCAGATCGTCACCGCCGCACTGCTTGCCATTGTAGCCCTGGCGGCCGGCATGTTGCTGGCGCGCGCGCTGATGCCGGGCGCGCCGGCGCAGCTCGAGCTGGCGCAGGCTACCGTGCTCGAGCCGCCGCGGCCGCTGCCGCAGTTCGAGCTGATCGACCAGCACGGCGAACCCTTCGGCCCCGAACGGCTGCGCGGGCACTGGAGCCTGCTGTTCTTCGGTTTCACGAATTGCCCGGACGTCTGCCCCATGACCCTGAGCGTGCTGGCGCAGGCCGAGAAACAACTCGCGGACCTGCCTGCGGACCAGCGCCCGCGCGTGGTGCTGGTCTCGGTGGATCCCAAGCGGGACACCCCGGCCAAGCTCGACACCTACGTACGCTTCTTCAGCCCGGACTTCCTTGGCGTCACGGGCACCCAGGAGGCCATGGACCGCTTCACCCAGGACATGGGCGTACCGGTCGCCATCAGCCCCATCAGCGAAGACCATTACAACGTGGACCATTCCGCCGCGATTTTCCTGATCGAGCCCGAGGGAGCGCTGCGGGCCCTGTACTCCACGCCGCATACGCCCGAGACGATCGCCGCGGATTACCGCCGCATCGTCGCCGCCTACGGCAACTGACGCCGGCCGCTGTTCTCCGAGATGACCGAATTTCACACCGATCCCGGTGCCGACCTCGGCGACCGGGCGTTCACCGCGCTGCAGCATCTGCTACCCAAGCGGCTGCTGTCACGGCTGATCTACAGCCTGATGCGCATCGAGTCGCCGCTCGTCAAACGCGCGCTCATCGCCAGCTTCCTGCGCGGCTATCGCGTGGACATGAGCGAGGCCATCGAGCCGGATCCGTTCGCCTATCGCCATTTCAACGACTTCTTCACCCGCGCCCTCAAGCCGCAGGCCCGGCCGGTGAATGAGGATCCGGCCGTGGTCGTCAGCCCGGTCGACGGCGCGGTGAGCCGCCACGGGCGGATCGAGGACCGCTGGGTGCTCCAGGCAAAGGGCCATCGTTACTCGCTCGACGCCCTGCTCGCCGGCGAGACCCGCCTGACCGACACCTACCGCGACGGCAGCTTTGCCTGCCTGTACCTGGCGCCCTACAACTACCACCGCATCCACATGCCCCTCGCCGGGCGCCTGCTCGAGACCGTATATGTGCCGGGCACGCTGTTCAGTGTGAATGCGGCGACCGTGCGCGCCCTGCCGGGCGTGTTCGCGCGCAACGAGCGGGTGATCTGCGAGTTCGAGACCCCGGCCGGTCGCATGGCGCTGGTGTTGATCGGCGCCCTGTTCGTGGGCAGCATCGAGACCGTGTATTGCGGCGAAGTCAATCCGCCCCCGCGGCGCCACCGGACCGCGCAACGCATTGCGACGGGCGCGGGGCGCGAGTTCGTCAAGGGCGAGGAGCTGGCCCGCTTCAACATGGGATCGACGGTCGTCATGCTGTTCGAGCGCGAGCGCATCCATTGGAGCGACGTCCTGCAGCCGAACGCGCCGGTGCGCATGGGTCGGCCGATCGCCCGCCTGCGTGCCTGACGATGTCCTGGCAGCCGACTGCCTCGCTGGCGACGCTCGAAGTACGTGCCGCCATGCTGCGCGCGACGCGTGAATACTTCGCGGCGACGCGGGCACTCGAGGTCGAAACCCCGACCCTGAGCGCGGCGGCGGTGACCGATGTCCACCTCGCGAGCGTCGCCGCACGCGCCAATGGCCAGACGCGCTGGCTGCATACCTCGCCGGAATACGCGATGAAGCGGCTGCTGGCCGCCGGCAGCGGCGATATCTGGCAGCTCTGTCGGGTCTATCGCGACGGCGAGTCCGGCCGCTGGCACAACCCCGAATTCACCTTGCTCGAGTGGTACCGCGTGGGCATCGATCATCACGCCCTGATGGCGGATGTCGAACGGCTCATCGCCGCGGTCCTGCCGCCCGGCCGCGTCGCGGAGCGCGCCGAGCGCCTGACCTATCGCGAGGCCGTGCAGC
>QGUO01000183.1 GCA_003242495.1 Pseudomonadota bacterium
GCTCCGCAATGACTCGGCGTAGTGGAAACGGCAAGTTCCATGCCACGGACAATGTCCACTCGGCGGAGCGTCACGTGAGTGCGCTGCGTCAGGCGTGTCCATGCGTACTCGACACGCCGCTCGCCCATGCGTACGGACGCTTGCCGACACTCGATACGGTGAAGCGCGGCACGCCATGGGACGAAGCGCCTACGCGTCAGCCACGGCAAGTGTCGCGTTTCTCCGACGCTGCGTGTGGAGGAAAAACTTTCTTACAAAGGAACCGATGCTCCGCTTGAAGAATTTGCACCACGCATCTGCAACTTCTTCTCGGAGACGACGACCGTGGACGCGACGATCGCCCTGCACGAGAATGGACTTGGCAAGCTGCTGGGACGCTCACCGGCAATGAAACAGTTGTTCGGCCTGATCGAGCGCGTGGCGCCCACACAGGCGACAGTGATGATCATGGGCGACAGCGGTGTGGGCAAGGAGCTCGTCGCCGAATGCCTGCACGCCCTCAGTCGACGCGCCCGCGGGCCGCTGGTCGCCATCAACTGCGGGTCGATTCCCGCTTCATTGATCGAAGCCGAGCTCTTCGGTCACGAGAAAGGCAGCTTCACCGGCGCGACGCGCTCGCACGCCGGCGTGTTCGAACGGGCGACGGGCGGTACGCTGTTCCTCGACGAAGTCACGGAGATGCCGCTCGACATGCAGACCCGCCTGCTGCGCGTGCTCGAGACCGGACGCTTCTATCGCATCGGCGGTACGCAGGAAATCCATACCGATGTGCGCGTCATCGCCGCGACCAATCGCAACATCACCGAGGCGGTGGCCAACAAACGGCTGCGTGAGGATCTGATGTATCGGCTCGCCGTGTTTCCCCTGCATGTGCCGCCGTTACGCGAGCGGACCGGCGACGTGCCGCTGCTCGCCGACGCCTTCCTGCGTGCGCTCAACCGGGCATCCGGTACGAACAAGCGCTTCTCGCCGCATTTCATTGCGACCCTCGAACGCTGCCCATGGAGCGGCAACGTGCGCGAATTGAAGAACACCATCGAGCGCAGTTTCATTCTGGCCGACGACGTCCTCGACGCCGACTTGCCCATCAGCCTGCCGGTGCAGGCGCCCGAGCCCGTGGAGCCGCTGCGTCCGGCCGGCGTGCATGTGCCGCTCGGCTCACGCCTCGACGAGGCGGAGCGCTCACTCATCGAGGGCACGCTCGAGTATTGTCACGGCGACAAGCGTCGCGCCGCCGCCGTGCTCGGCTGCAGCCTGAAGACGCTTTACAACAAGCTCAACAGCTATGCGAGCCGCCATGTCGCCAAGCCGCGCAGCGATGCACCCTGCTCGCACGCGACGCCGACGACCTCGATGATGTGACACCCGAAACCCTGAGCCGCCGGCCGGGCGCCGGCCACCGTCGGGATGTTCTTCACGCGCAGGTGTCCGTGCGCAGCGCGCCACTCAGCGCCGTTGCGCGTCGCGCAGCGGCTGCAGAAAGACCCTGAGCTTGACGGAATCCAGGCGCCGCAGGGTTTCATCGATGAGGTCGCGCGCCAGGTCGATGATGGCGGGATAATACGGGCCGCGCTCGTCGAGATGGCCCTCCTCCATGGCGATGGTCGCACAGCTCAGGATGGAGTGCGCCTTCATGAGCCGCAGGCGTTCGTCCTCGATGACATCCTCCAGCGCCGCGAGCGGCGACGGGGGCTCGAGCGAGGGCACCGAGGCGAGGTTGGCCGTCTTGGCCGCCGCGGCGGGACGTCGCTTGCCCCCCTGCGGCGCGCGATGTCGGGTCGCACGGGCTTTGGACGTAGACTGACGCGTAGCCATGTTCGGCCTCCGGTTCAGGCTGGCGTGGTCAGGCGTCCGGTCATGTTGCCCGCATGGCCGGATGCCGCTTCGTCGATTCAACGCTGACACTGCGGGCAGGCCGCCGCCCAAGCCCGGAACACGGCGGGCCATGTGCATCGCATGATGACTATAGTCCGTCGACCCAAAGTCCGCAAGCGTCGATGCTTGGTGCCATGCCGACCCGAACCTCCGCACCCGCACGATCCGTGGCCCTTGCGTTCGGCAAGGTCCTGCGCGAGCACCGGGAGCGCGCCGCCCTGTCCCAGGAAAAGCTCGCTGCGGCGGCGGAGCTCGACCGCACCTTCATCGGCATGCTGGAACGCGGCGAGCGCCAGCCGACGTTGGAAAGCCTGTTCAAGATCGCCGCGGCGCTCAAGGTCACACCGGCCACGCTGGTGGCCAGGACCGCGGCCGAGCTCTGAGCCGGGCGCGGCCATCCAGGGCCGGACGTATTCGCGTCCGATTGCCACGCGCGCCGGCTGCGCATGCCGCGGCGCTCGACGTCCCGCAGCACCGACGGGGTCGGCCACACCTCCTGCGCGCGCGAACGGCCCTCAGTGCAGGTGCGCCAGCAAGATCTCCAGGGCCTGCAATGAGTCCACGTCGTGCTCGAGAAGCGGCAGGCGGATCTGCGGATGGCCGCTCAACTCACGGTCGATGCGCGCCAGGTATTGGCGCTCGCGTTCCAGGCGGCGATGGAAGAACGGTTCGCTCACGGTCTCGGGAAGCAGTCGGTTCACCACCAGGCCGGCCACGTTCATGCCATGCGCGCCGAGGTCATCGATGCCCCGCCGCGTCTCCGCAATAGGCAAGGCCTCGGGGATGAGGACGAAGACGAAGGCGCATACGCCCGCGTCGAGCAACAGGCGGCGGGCCTCGGCCAGCCGATGTCGCCGGCGATGCAGCAGCTCGAACACCGGGTCCTCGGGCGCCTCGTCACCGCCCACCCAGGCGCTGCGCTCGCGGTTGCGCTGTTCGCGGCGCTTGACCAGACCGTCCACCCAGGCGCCCATGAGCTCGGGCAAGGTCAGCAGTCGCACCGTATGTCCGGTCGGTGCGGTATCGAACACCACGCGCTCGTAGCCCGCCCGCTCGTCGAGCAGCACCGCCACGATGCGTTCCAGCATGGCGGCCTCGGCGGCTCCGGGCGCGCGGCCGGCGAGATCGATCTGGCGCTCGGCCTCCTCCAGCATGGTGGAACGGATCAGCCGGCGCATGTTGTCCTTCACCGTGGCGAGGTAGCGCTCGGTTTCGATGTCGGGATCGATCTCGAGCGCATCGAGGCAGGGCGCAACCCTCTGTATCGCACCGCCCGTGAACTGCACGCCGAACAAGTCCCCGAGATTGTGCGCGGGATCGGTCGAGACGAGCAGCGTGCGCCGGCCGGCTTTGGCATTGGCGAGCGCCGTGGCCGCGGCCACCGTGGTCTTGCCCACCCCGCCCTTGCCGGCGAGGAACAGCACCGGGTGCTCTAGCAGCATCGCAAGTGATCCAGCGGGGAGCGCTCCTGCCCCATCCGCCGGTGCCACTCATGAAACTCCTCGAGCATCAGCGGATAGAGCTCCAGGGTGTGCCAGCTCGCCGGGTTGGGCAGGCCGAAACTCTCGGAGAAGCACAGCAACAGAAACAAGTCGTCGGCTTCCTCGAGCTCGCGGCGCACGGCCGCTTCCTGCCCGACGCGCAGCGCCTCGTCCCACCCGGCCAGCAGGCGTGCGAGGCGGCCGCGCAGCCCGCCCTCAGCCACCCGCTTCCTCCTGCTCGGCATCCGGCACGTAGGTGTGCTCGCGACGACCGAACAGGCGTATCGCCTCGAGCAGAATCCACAGCGCAAATACCAGGATCGCCGCACCGAGGATGAACAACAGCCACTGCGGCTCGTCACCGCTGGCACCGGACCAGGTCAGGAACACCTGTTTGCTCATCGCCCACACCGTCATGACCAGCAGGAAAACCATGGGGATGAGCGTCGGCAGCGGATTGCGGCCGAGCCGATACAGCCACAGGGAAATGAGCATCAGCGTGATGCCCGCAAGCAGCTGGTTCGAGGTTCCGAACAGCGGCCACAGCAGATAGCCGCCCGAGCCGAAGCCCTGTCCGCCGTCCGGCAACACCACCAGCAACCCGGTGAGCCCCACGGCGATGCTCGTTGCCACGTGCCGGCCGGCGAGCACCGGCACATTGTACTCCTGCCCGAGCTCACCGATCAGATAACGCATCAGGCGCACCGCCGAGTCGAGGGTGGTCGCGGCGAAGCACACGATCATGAGCGCCACGAAGGTCGCGGCCACGTCGGCGCTGATGCCCAGGCCACCGGCGAGCTGGGCGGCTCCCGCCACGAAATTGTTCAGGCCGCCGGCGCTGGCCGCCGCGAAGCTCGAATAGCTTTGCAGGAACTCGGCCTGCGAGCCGAACACCGTCGCCACGGCGATGATGGAAATCAACGCCAGCACGCCCTCACCGACCGAGCCCAGATAGCCGATGTCGCGCGCGTCGGTCTCCTTGTCGAGCTGCTTCGACGAGGTACCCGAGGAGATCAGGCCATGAAAGCCGGAGATGGCGCCACAGGCGATGGTGATGAACAGCAACGGCAGCCATGAGACATCGGCCTGCCCGTTATAGGCCGGTGCGGTGATCTCCGGGCGCAGCACGAACAGACCACCGTAGAGGATGAGCAGGCCGAACGCGAGCTGCTGGGCATTGATGTAGTCGCGCGGCTGCAGCAGCTTCCACACCGGCAGCGTCGAGGCGAAGTACACGTAGACCAGCTGCAGGACGATCCAGATGAGGAAGGCCATACCCACCGCATCCAGCCCGAACAGGATCTCGCCGGCGCCTTCGCCGCCCATCCAGCGCACCAGGTCGATCTGCAACCAGTCGACCCGCGTGGTCACGACCGCCGTGCCGTACATCAGCACCATGGCGATCAGCGAAGGCACCAGCATGCTGCGCTTGCGCAGGATGATGTTGTAGCCGAACCAGATGGCAATGGGGATCTGCAGCATCACCGGCACCACGGAGGCCGGATTGGTGATGAACAGATTCGAGATGATCCAGGTGAACACGGCATTCACCATGAGCACGAGGATCAGGATGATGAACATGAACAGCAGCTTGGCGCGCCGCCCCACCAGGCGGTTGGCAAGCGTGCCGATCGACTGGCCGCGATGGCGCGCCGAGATCACCAGCGCGCCGAAATCATGGACGCCCGCGGCGAAAACCGTGCCGAGCAGCACCCACAACACCGCCGGCGCCCACCCCCAATACAATGCGATGGCGGGGCCGACGATGGGCGCGGCGCCCGCCACGGACGTGAAGTGGTGCGCCCACAGCACCCACTTGCGCGTCGGCACGAAGTCGATGCCGTCCTGGTAGCGATGCGCTGGCGTGACATAGTTCGGGTCGAGGCGATAAATGCGCTCGGCGATGTAGCGCGAGTACCAGTACCAGCCAGCCATGAAGACCGTCAGGCCCATCACGGCCAACCACATGCCATTCATCGGATCAATCCCCTTGGGTGCTGCGTGCGTCGATGAAACTTACTTCTCGAGAGCGGGCTTCTCGAGAACCTGAGGTTCGGGCGCGGGCGTGGCGGCGGCCACGGCCCGGCTCGGCGGAATGTGCGACGGGATCAGGTAGAAGCTGAGCGTCGTCACCAGTGCGCAGCCCGCCACGAACCAGAAGAAGGTGCTGACGTGCGGCGTGGGCTGCATCGCGAAATAGAATGATGCCACGCTCGGGCTGAGCACTGCACCCACGCGCGAGAAGGTCTGCGCCATGCCCACCGCCGAGCCGCGAATCTCCGTCGGGTAGGAATGCGCGGCGACGGCGTACATGAACGCCTGCATGCCATTGACCGAGGCGCCGGCCAGCAGACACAGCGTGAGCAGCTGGAAGGTCGAGGTCGCCTCGCCGAGCAGCGTGACGGCGATGAACCCGGTGGCCGCCGCGCCAATGAAGGCCAGGCCCGAGCCCACCCAGCGCGAGCCGAACCAGCCGATGAAGAAGGCGCCGCCGATCGACCCGAAGGCCGCGCCCAGACTGAACAGCGACAAGCCGCGCGAACCGATCTCGGAGGGCTGGCCGCCGGACTCGAGCAGGATGCGCAGGTAATTGGTGAACAGGTACAGCACGAAGCTGTTGACCGCAAAGGCCGTCCAGATCAGCGTGGTGGCCCGGCGATAGTAGCTGTTCCAGATGGTCGTGAACCAATGGCTCGAGCGCTGCCCTCCCTCGTGCACCACGAAATTCTCGGTGCCGTCGAAGCGCTTCTCGCCCAGCAGGCGGTTGAGCGCCCGCGCGAGCTTCGGATGGAGCTCGCGGTGCTGAGCCATGTACTTGGGCGACTCCGGCAGCAGGTAGGAGAACAGCGCGAACAGGATCAGCGGCACGATGGCGCCGATCATGAACATGGCGCGCCAGCCGTACTGCGGGATCACGAACTGCTCGACGATGCCCGCGAGCGTGCCGCCGAGCGGCACCGACACGATGACGCAGGCGACCACCACGCTGCGCACCTTTGCGGAGGTCCATTCGGAGATGAGCGTCGTGGCGAGCGGGGTCACGCCGCCGAGGCCCAGGCCCGTCACGCCGCGCCACAGGGTCAGCTCGGTGAGACTGTTCGAGTAATAGCAAAGGATGGAGCCGACGAACAGGAAGAACAGGCATGTGACGTATGCACGCTTGCGCCCGATGCGATCGCCCAGCCAGCCGAGCGCCACCGAGCCGATGGCCATGCCGATCAGCCCGGCGCTGTTGACCGGTCCGAGATCCTGACGTGAAAGCCCCCAATCCTCGATCAGGTGCGGACCGACGTACCCCATGGTGAACAGGTCGAAACCGTCGGTCAGCATGATGATGATCATCATGATGCTGATGACGAAAGGCACGGGGAAGAACTTCGCGGAATCGATGACCGCGCCCACGTCAACCGTCTTGCTTTGCATGCTCGTGACTCGCTCGTGTACTTGTATCGGGCCGGCCTCGGGCACGGCGCCGCAGGCGTCGACCCGCAAACCCCCTCGAAGCCACGGGCCTTCAGCTCATTCGGTTATGATCGAGTATTCAACGCGCGCCAACCCGGACCATTGCCAAGTTTTGCAAAGCCTCCGCTGCGCCCGCGAATCCCCCAACGCCGCGTAGTTTCGCCCGACGAACGCACTATCGCAAACGCAAATGCATGCTGATCTCGCCATGCCCCGGACGAACGGGCGCCCCTATGCGG
>QGUO01000713.1 GCA_003242495.1 Pseudomonadota bacterium
AAAAACTGCCCCTCGAAGCGAGGAACGAGCTTCAATAGAGTACGAGCTTTAGCGAGTACCTAGGGCAGTTTTTAGCACTCCCCTCTTTTTAATAATTTTATAATTTTATAATTTTAGACCACTTATTCATATTAATAATCAATGGCTTATATTGCTATATCTATACGTTTATGCAGTCTTATCTATACGTTTATGCAGTCTTATCTATACGTTTATGCAGTCTTATCTATACGTTTATGCAGTATTGCTATACGTATTTAATCTATGTAATATAATTACAACTAAAAAGAATGTATGTATAAAAAATGGCAAATGATTTAGTTGTTAAAAATAATGCGCTGATTGATGCAAGTTATACCTTGAGCTTAGTAGAACAACGCTTAATTGGATTGGCTTTGGTCAAAGCTAATAATCAGCACCAAGAAATTACCAGTGATACAGTTCTGACCATACATGCAGGGGAATATGCTGAACAATTTAAGGTTGATGGTTCAGTAGCTTATCGAGCATTAAAAGAAGCATCAGAACGGTTGTTTTTACGCTATTTCTCATACACCTTATATGGCTTGGAATTTGGTAAGGAATACACTTTTAAACGTCCCAAAAAGCTAAGAGATTGCGATATACCAACCGTTATGAAATCACGATGGGTACAAAAGATCGGTTATACAGAATCAGAGGGTTTATTACACTTCCAACTTACCAGTGATGTTGTCCTATTGGTTGCTAATTCAAAAGAATATTTCACAAGCTATTACTTATCACAAACTACCGACTTTACCAGTACCTACGCTACTCGATTGTTTGAACTCCTAATGAAATGGAAAAATGTAGGACATATTCCATTTATTGAAATAGAACAATTACGAGGGCAATTAGGTGTAGAACCTAAGCAATATAAAATTATTTCTAACTTTAAGTTGCGAGTCCTAGATGTGGCTGTGGAGCAAGTGAATCAACATTCAGACTATACGATTAAATACGAGCAACATAAGCAGGGGCGGACAATTATAGGTTTTTCATTCAAATTTAAGCCTAAAGTAGATAAAATCTCAAAAAAAATAATATCTAAGCAAAATCGTAGTAGCCCTGATTTTTTTATAAAATTGAGCGATCCACAACGCCATTTATTTGCAAATAAAATGTCTGAAATGCCCGAAATGAGCAAATACTCACAAGGTACGGAAAGCTTTCAGCAATTTGCTATTCGTATCGCTGACATGCTTTTAGAGCCTGAAAAGTTCAGAGAGCTTTATCCATGTTTAGAAAAAGCAGGGTTTCAAGCATGATGAAATTAACCAACCTATTAGAAGAATTTCACGGCACACAAGCTGAATACCTCGATATCGTAAATTATGAAATTGCGAGGGAAAATATATGCAGTTATATCTTCCTATTATCCCGAATATCCCAAAATGCCGAACCCACCGAAAAAATGCAGATGGAAAGCAAAATAGAGGACTTAATTTACTATCGGGATAATTTGCAGATCGAAGATAAGGAAAATATCCAAAAGGTCTTAAATGAGCTAATTCCAGAGTATAAAGCCGAACAAGAAAAACAAAGAGCTAAGAAAAATTAGGCTTTCTTTTTAGCTTTACTTTTTTGCTTTGGCTTAACAATAAATTGCTCTCCCAAAGCCTTGCCTTGTTTAAAAGTGACGATTTTCTTAGCTTCAATTTTAAGTTTTTCGCCAGTTTTAGGATTGTGCCCCATTCTTTCGGCACGCTGTTTTACTTCAAAAGTCCCAAAATCAACCAACCGAACATTTTTATCTTCAACTAGGGCTTCTGTGATTACCTCAAGAACAGAATTTAGAACAATTCTTGCTTCATCTTGGGTAATGTTTAATTTAGGCGCTAATTTGGCAATTAAATCGGCTTTATTCATAATTAATTCTCCTCAATATTTGGTAAGTCAAAAAGCTGTC
>QGUO01000702.1 GCA_003242495.1 Pseudomonadota bacterium
GGCGTGGGGGATGCTGGTCTACCACCGCCCGACTCTGCGCAGGAAGGTGGTGCTGCGCTGCCGTACACTCCGACCAGCCGCACGGGGACGGGCGCGGCACGGTGCTGCCGACGAGAGGAGGGCCTACGGTGGGCAACCAACCTCCCCTACCCGAGCTGGCCGCGCAGTTTCTAGAGTCCAAGCGAGTCGAGCGGAATCTGCGGGACTCCAGCCTGGAGGAATACCGCCGGGATCTCCGCGACTTCTGCCTCTGGTTCGCCGCCCGGCGCCGTAAGGCCGTGGGCGCCGTGTCGGTTGAGGATCTGGCGTCGGTGGACCGGGATACCGCCAGTTGGTGGCTGGCGCACCAGGCAGACCGGGAGCTGGCGCCCGCCACCCGGGACCGGCGCTGGAGCACCGTGAGCGGCTGGTTCCGGTGGATGGTGGCCGAAGGTGTCCTCCCCGTGACCCGTTCGCCAGCCCCGAGCGGCCCACGCGGGGTGAGCGACACAAGCGACTTCTCCTTTACCTCTCCGAGGCCGAGGTCCAGTGGCTCCTGCGGGTGGTCCCCTCCGATGAGGGGCTCACGCCCTGGCAAAAGGTCCACCACGCCCGCGTCAAGAAGCACTATTGCCTCGTAACGACGCTGCTCTTGGTACCGTAGGGCACCGCCGTCAGTGCACGCGGCCGGCCCCCTGCTCCAGCCACTTCCGGTGCCACGTCAGCCATCTCCGCCACCACGGCCGCGACCCGAAGTCGCGTAAAGCTCTTCTCCAGGACCGCCTGCAGCAGTCGCTGGGCTACGTGCCTGACCGTCTCGATAAAACGGCAACCGTCAATGGGATGGGAGGCTGCCCGCAGCCCGCCCGGACCGGCCCTCGCCCATGCCGGGCGCACAAGACTGACCCCGTGGTCTTGGCCCCCACGGGCTCGCCAGTGGTGACGGAACGGTCGCCAAGCACATGCACGAGAGGTCTTTGCCGTCAGTGATCGAAGGAGTCTGCAATTTTGATAATGTCTTCAACAGGACGCACCGACTTGTTGTCCCTGTTACCGACAACTAGGTCATACGAGAGGTCTCCATCTTTCCACAGGAGCCCCTGAACAATTCCATTATCCGTGTAAAGCGCCTCAGTACCATTGGCCAACGTTACGGTCCTGTATTCAACGTTTGGACCAGCGGTTCGTCTCCCATCACGAGCGACCGCATACGAATATCCAGGGATCAACACCTTCACATCAGCAGGAATGACCCTGACCTCGACATGTTCGTTTTCACCAATATAGACGATATGAAGCTTTTTGAGATCGCTGCCCAAATCCGAAGTGGATGTTAGGGTGGTCTTGACTTCGAAAGGAATGAACTTCGGTTGCTTTATCCGCTGCCTAATCAGGTATTCGAAAGCTCGGATTTCGGCCATGGCTGCTTCGCCCGTTCGATAAGTGTACACTTTGGGCTCGGTTTGAATGACATTGAGTGATTCTGCTTGGATCGACTGCTTGGCCGTATTCACGGCGAAGGTGGTGATCCAAAGGGCTGCAACCACCAACAGAACGTGGCGCCAACGACTCATCGGTTGATCCTCCCTTCCTAGTTTACGCTAAATTCGCTGGATTGGTAATATTGATTGCAATAGACTCCGGCTGGTCCAGCGCATACGTACCAAGGAGCATTAAAAACTTCTAAGGTGGAGGTAGGCCTTTTCCCTGGTTGAGGATAGTACCCAGCTGTTGCGCCAGTTCCAAAACCTATTAGGCTATAATCGTTGAGGTACGCGCCGTCATACGTCTCCGACTTGAAAATTGTTCGGTTGTTGAAGTTATCCTGAATCCAATAGACGCCATAGACAGGGGTCCCTCGATAGACGGTCGGTCGGAATTCCGTTGACTCAAACCTAATGTGTTAGGATTCGGCCAATTAAACCATTCATCCCTTTTGTGCTTAAAAT
>QGUO01000608.1 GCA_003242495.1 Pseudomonadota bacterium
CCGCGGTCACGCCCGCGGGCAGTCCTGCGGGCCCGGCGCCCACCGCCAATGCAACCCCGAGGATCAGCACGTCGAACAGCGCGGACAGACTGCGCAGATCCTCGACGGTGATGAGGGTCGCGATCATCACGGCCGCGATGACGATGACGATGATGCCCAGAAGCTTGCCGACTTGAGCAAGCTCCTCTTGCAGAGGCGTCGTCTCCGCGGGCGCCTCCTTGAGCAGGCCCGCAATGCGGCCCATCTGGGTCTGCATGCCGGTCGCGGTGATCACCGCCTTGCCCCGGCCATAGGTCACGGCGGTACCGCTGAAAATCATGTTGTCGCGATCCCCGAGTGCCACCTCGTCGGTGATGTCTCCGATTTCCTTGGCCACGGGCTGACTCTCGCCGGTGAGCGCCGCCTCCGTCGTATGCAGCGCCGTCGCGTGCAGCAAACGCGCGTCCGCCGGAATCGTGTCGCCTTCCTCGACGCAGAGGATGTCACCGGGCACGAGCTCCGCCGCCAAGACATTCTGACGGACGCCGTCGCGAATGACCCTGGCGTGCGCGGCGGACAGCGCCTCGAGGGCAGCGAGGGCGCGCTCGGCGCGCGAGCGCTGCACATATCCCATGAGCGCATTGAGCAGGATGATGACGAAGATGGCGATCGCTTCGTACGGCAGCTCGGTGTCACGCTCCACCGCCCAGAGCGTCGCCGAGATCGCGGTGGCCACCAGCAGCAGGATGACCAGCGGATCCTGAAACTGCGCGAGGAACCGGCGCCAGGCAGGCACGGGTTTCTCGGCGGCGAGCTCGTTCCTGCCGTATCGCGTGAGGCGCGCACGCGCCTCGGCCGTGCTCAGTCCGGCCTGTGGATCCGTTTGCAGTGCCGCGAGCAGCCGCTCGACCGGGCTCTGGTAAGCGGCGCGCTCGCTCACGGACGCGGCCGGCGCGTTCATGGTCTTGGCCTGCGTACGGGTTCGGGCGCTGCACCAAGCCTGCGCCGGGTCATGAAGGTCATTGAACGCCCCGGCGCGGATGGCGTCATGAACGCACGCGCATCAAGGGTGAGCACGACGGCCGGACCCATGGAAGTGCAACGACCCACGGCGCGACGGTGAATGGCCGGCGCGGTGAGCCGCGCGGCCGGGACGACCGGGTGTTCGCTCCCCGGTGCGCCATGACGGGCGTCGTACGCGGCAGCGCCCGCAGCGACCACCGGAACGTTACAACCATGTGACACGTTGCCCGTGCTCCTATGATCCGATGAGCCAATCGAGTGTCCGGCTTCCTGCGCCCTCCATCGTGGATCGCAGCCCTGATGGTTTGCAACGTCGTGCTGGTCGTTGCGCCCGCGGTGGATTACGGGATCGGCAGCCCGTACGCCGTCGTGCGCAGTACGCTCGACCTCGACAGTGAACATTCCCTGCCGGCATGGTACGCCTCCATCCAGTGGTTCATCGCCAGCGCGCTGTTCGGATCGTTCGTGATCCTGCTGCGGCGCGGCTGGCGCAGCGCGATGACGGCGCTCGCCCTCGTGTGTCTCGCGTTCTCGGCGGACGAAATCGTGGGCTTCCACGAATGGCTCGGTCAGCGAACGGATGCGCTGCTGCCGGGCGGCGATCGCGCCAACACGGTCCTGTGGCGGACGGGGATCTGGCCGCTGATCATCGGCGTGCCGGTGGTCCTGCTGCTCGGTGGCATGCTCGTGCAGGTGCGCCGCATGTATGCGCCTGCGCCGCGCGCGTTCCGGCTGCTGGTGCTCGGCTTCGCCCTCATGTTCGGCGGTGCGCTGCTGGTCGAGCTGGGCGCCAACCTGGTGGTGGATCCCGACGACAATCAGGGCCGCGCCTTGCTTCAGCTCATCTGCGAAGAGCTCCTGGAGATGCTGGGCGTGACGCTGATCATCTGGTCGGCGTACGCGCTGCTGGTCGCCTACGGCTG
>QGUO01000609.1 GCA_003242495.1 Pseudomonadota bacterium
CTACCTGGTCGATCACCGCAAGCTGTATAGGGGTGCGACCCCCATCGTGCTGCGCCCGCAGAGCACGGCCGAGGTCGCGGAAATCATGAAGCTGTGCAGCAGCGAGCGCGTGGGGGTGGTCCCGGTCGGCGGCAACACCGGCTATTGCGGCGGCGCCACGCCGAGCGAGGACGGCCGGCAGATCGTCGTCTCCCTCGCGCGCATGCGCCGCATCCGGCACGTCGACCCGCTCAATTACACGCTGATTGCCGAAGCCGGCTGCGTGCTCGCCGATGTCCAGGCCGCCGCCGAGGCCGTGGATCGGCTGTTCCCGCTCAGCCTGGGCTCGGAGGGCTCCTGCCAGCTCGGCGGCAATCTGTCGACGAATGCCGGCGGCACGGCCGTGCTGCGCTACGGCATGATGCGTGACCTGGTGCTGGGGCTCGAGGTGGTCCTGCCGGACGGACGCGTGCTCGACGGGCTGAAATCACTGCGCAAGGACAATACCGGCTACGACCTGCGTGACCTGTTCATCGGGGCGGAAGGCACGCTGGGCATCATCACGGCCGCAGCTTGCAAGCTGTTCTCGCGCCCCGCTTCCCTGGTGACCGCACTGGTCGCGGTGCGCGATCCCAGCGCAGCCGTGGACCTGCTGGCGCGCCTGCGCTCGGCCACCGGCGATGCGGTGTCGACCTTCGAGCTCATTCCGCGCATCGCCATCGACATGGTGCTGCGGCACATCGATCAGGTCAGCGACCCGCTCGAGCGCCCCTACGACTGGTACGTGCTGCTCGAGATCGGCAGCGGGCGCAGCGATGCCGGCTTGCGCGAGGCGATCGAAAGCGAGCTGGCGGCGGCCATGGAAGACGGGACGGTGCTCGATGCCGCCCTGGCCGAAAGCGAAGCCCAGCGCACCATGCTGTGGAAAATCCGCGAGAGCATTCCCGAGGCGCAGAGCCGCGAAGGCGCCAGCATCAAACATGACGTGTCCGTGACCACCAGCGAGCTGCCGCGCTTCATCGAGGAGGCCTCGCGCGCCATCACCGCCCTCATTCCCCAGGGGCGCATCGTCCCTTACGGGCATTTGGGCGACGGCAACCTGCACTTCAACGTGAGCGAACCGGCCGGTGGACAGAGCGATTTCCTCTCGCTCGGCCCACAAGTGCAACGCGCCGTGCACGACCTGATCGCACGATACGGCGGCAGCTTCAGCGCCGAACATGGCATCGGCCGTCTCAAGCGCGCGGAGCTGGTGCGCTACAAGGACCCGGTCGCGCTGGACGTCATGCGCGCCATCAAGGGCGCACTCGACCCCCAGGGCATCATGAATCCCGGCAAGGTGCTGTGACGTCGCACCCGGCGGGCGGCAGCGCGCGCCTGCCCTGCACGCGCCACGCCGGCGGGCGCGCGTTGGGGCATCGCGCCTGCCCGCGTCGCGCGACGTGCGGCGCGCAGACCGTTACGGTTTCGATGCAGCCTGATAGAGCGGCAGGACGCGCGGGATATTGGCTTCCAGATCGCGGATGCGCGAGCCGCTGGACGGGTGCGTGCTCAGGAACTCCGGGCTGCCGCCGCCCAGCTTGGCCATCTTCTGCCACAGGGTGATCGCGGCGTTGGGGTCGTAGCCCGCGCGCGCCATCAGCTCAAGGCCGATGCGATCGGCCTCCGCCTCCTGCTCGCGGCTGTGCGGCAGCGTGAACGTCACCTGCGAGATCTGGCTGGCGAGCTGCATGGTGTTCTGTCCCGCGCCGGTGGCCATGGCAATGCCCGTCAACGCCAGTTGCTGCGCATACAGTCGGGAGACGCGCTCCCGGGAATGTTCACGCAAGGCATGGGCGATTTCGTGTCCGATCACCGCGGCGAGCTCCGCATCCGTCGCCTCGAGCGTGTCGATGAGCCCCGTGTAGACCATGATCTTGCCGCCCGGCATGCAGTAGGCGTTGAC
>QGUO01000610.1 GCA_003242495.1 Pseudomonadota bacterium
CGCCCGGCCCGCAGAAAGACAGCCCCCCGCCGCTGGCGGGAGGCGCCGCCGAGATCGGCTCGGCCGAACGCGGCTGGCTGCACTGTGGGCCGGCGGGTGCCGGCCACTTCGTCAAGATGGTCCACAACGGCATCGAGTATGCACTCATGGCGGCGTACGCCGAGGGACTCAATCTGCTGGCGCACGCCGGCCGCGGCCGCGCCCGGCATGCGGCGGACGCAGAGAGCGTGCCGCTCGCCGAGCGCGAAGCCTACCAGTTCGACTTGAACGTGCCCGCGATTGCCGAGCTGTGGCGGCGTGGCAGCGTGGTGCGCTCCTGGCTGCTGGACCTGACGGCCGAGGCGCTGCGCGACGACCCGCGGCTCGAGCGCTTCTCGGGACGCGTCTCCGATTCAGGCGAGGGTCGCTGGACACTCCAGGCGGCCATCGATCTCGGCATCCCCATGCCCGCGCTCGCCGCGGCCTTGTTCGAGCGGTTCGGCTCGCAAGGCGAGAACACGTATGCCAATCAGGTGCTTTCCGCCATGCGCTTCGCCTTCGGCGGTCACGAGGAGCGTGAGCGGTAGCGACATAGTAGCGACATACCCGCTCTTCGAGCGTCGCCAGCGCGCCCGGCCCGGGGGCGTTATCATGCGGGGCTCGTGAACGGAGGATTGGCATGGCTGACAAGCTCCTCAAGCAGGCCGCCGGGCAGCAAGTGACCGTGCGCGAGGCCGTCATCGAGCTGCTGCGGGCGTTCGGCATGACCTCGGTGTTCGGCAATCCGGGATCGACCGAGTTGCCGATGTTCCGGGATTTCCCCGCGGATTTCCGCTACGTGCTCGGGCTGCAGGAATCGATCGCCGTGGGCATGGCCGACGGCTACGCCCAGGCCACTCGCAATGCGGCGCTGGTCAACCTGCATTCCGCGGCGGGCGTTGGCCATGCCATGGGGAATATTTTCACGGCGTACAAGAACCGCACCCCGCTGGTGATCACCGCCGGACAGCAGGCGCGCTCCATCCTGCCTTACGAGCCTTTCCTGTTCTCCGCGCAGGCCACCGAGCTGCCCAAGCCGTACGTGAAGTGGAGCAACGAGCCGGCGCGTGCCCAGGACGTGCCCGCGGCCATCGCGCGCGCCTACTACATCGCCATGCAACCGCCGCGCGGACCCACCCTGGTGTCCATTCCGGTCGACGACTGGGATCAGCTCACCGAGCCGCTTGCACCGCGGCACGTCAGTCGTGCGCTGCGCGCGGATCCCGCGCTCATCGAGCGGGTCGGCGCCGCGCTCGATCGCTGTGCCCGCCCGGCTTTCGTCGTCGGCGCCGCGGTGGATCGCGACGATGCCTGGGAGGAGGCCGTGGCGCTCGCCGAGCGCCATCAGGCGCTGGTCTGGGTGAGCCCCATGTCTTCGCGTTGCAGCTTTCCCGAATCGCATCCGCTGTTCGCGGGATTCCTGCCTGCCAGCCGTGAACGCATCGTCGAGCGTTTGGCCGGCCATGACGTGGTGCTGGCGCTGGGCGCACCGGTGTTCATGTATCACATCGAGGGATTCGGACCGCACGTGCCGCCGGGCACGGAGCTGTTCCAGATGATCGACGATCCCGACATGGCCGCCTGGACGCCGGTCGGCACCTCCGTCGTGTGCTCGTTGCGGCTGGGAATCCGCGATCTGCTCGCACGTCCGGCGCCGCCCGGTCGACCGGCACCGGCGGGCCGCACGCCACCGCCACGCGTCACGGCCGGCGAGCGCATTTCCGTGGCCTACCTGATGCAGACGCTCGCCGATCTGCGCCCCGCTGACAGCATCGTGGTGGAAGAGTCGCCCTCGAGTCGGCCGACCATGCAGGCGTACCTGCCCATCGATCGTCCACGCAGTTTCTTCACCTGCGCGAGCGGCGGTCTGGGGCACAGCCTGCCGGCGGCCGTCGGCGTGGC
>QGUO01000611.1 GCA_003242495.1 Pseudomonadota bacterium
GCGCAGGGCGGCGGCGCGCAGCTGCGCCGGGTCCTTGCGCTGGTCGACCGCCCGATCGATATAGGGGCCGGCCAGAAAATTCGGATCGGATCTGGGCCTCGCCATGGGACAAGCATACAGCGCCGCCGGCGTCAGGCGCGCAGCGGCACGGGCGACCGCTCGGGCGCGCAGCGCCGTGCGGGAAGGGCCTGCAGCTTGCAGGTGGGGCACGCGCGGTGCAGGGGGTCGGTTGCGTCGCGCACATAACGGGTGTCGCAGCGGCGACAGCGCGTCAGGGCCAGGCCCGAGTCGCTGTGTAGGAGCTGCAACAGGAACCAGGCGTGTTCGAACGAGATGCGCGACGAGGCGACGAGCTGCAGGTGCGTCTCGTACGCGTCGCAGAAGCGCTCGGCGAAGCCGACCGAGAACGCCTGCCATGGGCGCCCCGGCCGAGGCGGTGCGCTGCTCAGCAGGCCGAATGCGGTCAGCACGGCGGCCAGCAGCGAGGACTCGTACTGCAGGCGGGTACTGCGCGTGAAAAACACCGTCTGACGTGGCGACTTGCCGCGCCGGCGCCGTGCGGCGAGGGCCTCGTGCTCGGCGGCGAAGGTCTTGTAAAGACGCCGGATGCGGTCCTCGGACAGACCTGTACAAGCACGAATGGTACAGGTGCGCGCTCCGTGGCGGATCATGCGCAGCGCCAGATCGTGACGCTGGCGCTCGAGGTAATAGCGATAGCCCGTGCAATTCATCGTGCAACCTCCGTGTCGATGTGCCCGGCCGGCAGCGTGAGCCTAGCTGAATCCCTGGTCGAGGCAAACCTCGCAAAAAGTGCCCCGGCCGTCTGATTGACGGATGCCGCACGGGCTCATTAAATGGCTGCATTCCCGTTCAGGCAAGGATGCTGCCGATGCTGGACCTTACGCACACGAATGCCTCGAGCCGTCACCACGGCGTCCTCACCAGCGGTTATCTGGCTCGCATTCACGAGCTGAATCGGGAATATCTCCAGGTTCTGCTTGCCGAGCCGCGTGTGCCGCGTTTCGGCTGCCTGCCGCCCAGCCTGCTGGACAGGCTCGAGGCGCTGTCCCCGACGGCGCGTGACGCCATGGCCGAGTGTCCCTATGCGCTTTATTCGCTGCGGTTCGATGATGCGGGGTTCTGGGAGGCGCTCGGCGAGCAATGGGATGCGCAATCGCTCGGGCAGCGCCCGGCGCGCAGCGCACCGAGCGCCGCGCGCTCGCTGTGCGAGGTGGCGCTGTTTCTCGCCTGGCATGTCGCAGTCTGTAACCCCCTCGCGACAGGTTTGTTGTACGGCATGCCGCCCGGTGTCGCGCAGGGGTTGGCGCGACGTCCCTTGCGCTGGTTGCAGCGCGTCGCTGCGGATTACCCCGACCTGATGATGCCGCGCTGGCCGACGAACCGTTGCTTCTGGCCGAACCTGATCGACGCTGCGGGCGGCGGCGATGCGCAGCGGCTCAGGATGGCGCGTCTGCTGGGCAGCCAGCTCATCGCTGCGGAGCTTGACGCGGCACAGGCGCGCAGCGCACGCCGGCGCATGATGCTCGCCCGCGCGACGTCCTGAGGTTACGCCCGTCGTGGGGGCATCGTGCCGCGCGCCACGGCATGCGCGCCGAAACGAGCGCGAATGCCGTCGATCGCGGCATCGAGCTTGCGGTTGCGGGCCGATTCGGGCACGCCGAACAGGTCGAGCTGGGGAGCCTTGGTGAGATCGCCGGCGCCGACCCCCAGCAGGCGTACGCCTGCACCGGCCTGGGCGTCCAGCCACTCGTCGAGCAGGCGGATGGCGGCGCGGGCGAGCGGTTGGGTTTCCTGAGTGGCAGGGCGCACGACGCACTGGCGGGGGTAGGGCCGGGAGGCGCCCCGCCCGGTCTTGGCCATGACCCTCCCGGCGGGCCAGCCCCTGGGGCGCAAGCGG
>QGUO01000184.1 GCA_003242495.1 Pseudomonadota bacterium
CGGCGGCAACGTGCCGAGGAGAGCCGTGCATACCGTGCGCGATCCGCCTCGCCGATCTGCGCAGGCCGGAAATGCGCGGCCGCCTGCGGGCCCGCGAGCCAGATCTCCACGGACAGCGGCGGCGTTGTCACGAAATTGTCGACTGGCACGGGGATGCTCACGGGCGAGGGTCGCATCATAATCGCACCGCCGCAGCCGGGCGCCCAGCCCTGCGCTTACAACGAGAGAACGACATGGCACGACCCCGAGATGGCCGCTGAACCTCATGCGATACCCGACGCGGCACGCTGCGGCGGCAAGGCGCAGCGCGCCGACGCCTGGCACTGGCGCCTGGTGGCGACCGGATTGTGCTTCGTGCTCTTCGGTCTCGGCGCCATTCTGGTGGGGACGATGTGGATACCGCTGGCGACGCGCCTTGCCGGACGTCGCGGCGATCCTCGCATGCGCGCCCGTGCCGCCATCCGGCGCGGCATGCGCTGTTTCGTGGAAGCGATGCGTGTGCTCGGTGTGCTCACCTACGAGGTGCGTGGCGTCGAACGCCTCGGGCGGCCGGGTCAGCTCGTGCTCGCCAACCATCCCTCGCTCATCGATGCCGTGTTCCTGCTGGCGTTCGTGCCCAATGCCGCATGCATCGTCAAGCAAGCCCTGTGTCGTCATCCCGTGACGCGTGCCGCGGTACGGGCCGCCGGCTTCATCGGCAACGAGCCCACTGCCGAGATGATCGAGCGGGCCGCGGCGGCGCTTGCGGCGGGCGAATGCCTGATCATGTTCCCCGAAGGGACGCGCAGCGTTCCCGATGCGCCATTGGCTTTTCAGCGCGGCGCAGCCAATATCGCGCTGCGCGCGGCCGCGGTCGTCACGCCGGTGTACATCCGATGCGCGCCGACCACGCTCACCAAGGCGGAACCGTGGTATCGCATTCCGCCGCGCCGTGTGCGGTTCAGCCTGGAAGTCGGCGAGGACATCGATCCGCGCCCCCACCGAGAGGGCGCCGGGGGCGGCGTATTGCCGCTGCCGATCGCCTCGCGCGCTTTCAACGCCCATCTGCGCGAGCGCTTCCGTCAGGCGCTCGGGCCGCCCGTTGCGCCGCTACGCTGAGCGTGCCCGGGACGAAGCCTGTGCGAGTGGCCGACGACGAAACGATTGCAGGGTCCGGCGCGCGCCCGCCGGGCCCGCTTGCGGGACCGACCGAACCATGCCAACGCAGCAAGAGGAGATCTTCGAGCGCATTCGCGCCACCCTGGTCGAGCTGTTCGAGCTCGACCCCGGGGCGATCACGCCCGAGGCGCGGCTTGCCGAGGATCTCGAAATCGACAGCATCGACGTGGTGGATCTGATGGACGAGCTCAGGCGGTATACGGGCAAGAAGGGTTCCGCGGAGGACTTCCGCTCGGTGCGTACCGTGGGCGACCTCGTCGGCGTCGTCGAGCGATTGAAACAAGGCTAGTCGCAAGCCATGCAATGCGCCTCGCAGCGGCCGCTCATCGGTGAGCGGTGCTCGGTCGCGGGCCGGCTTCGATGACCCGCATCGAGACCATGTTCGCCCCTTGTGTCGTGATCCCGGTGTATGACCACGAGCATGCCATCGCGGCCGTGGTGGCCGGCGTGCGTGCGCACGAGCTGCCTGTGCTCCTGGTCGACGATGGCAGTCATGCGCAGTGCGCGGCCGAGCTCGAGCGTCTGGCGCTGCAGCCCGGGGTGACGCTGCTGCGTCATGCGGTCAATCGCGGCAAAGGTGCGGCGGTGTGCACCGGTCTGCGTGCGGCGCGCGAGCGTGGTTACACGCATGCCTTGCAGGTGGATGCGGATGGCCAGCACGCGCTGACGGATGTGCCGCGTTTCCTGGACGAAGCGCGCGCCCATCCCGGCAGCGTCGTCTGCGGATACGCCGTGTTCGACGCCAGTGTGCCCAGGGCGCGCTATTACGGGCGCTGGCTCACCCATGTGCTGGTGTGGCTCGAAACGCTGTCGTTCGAGATCAGGGATTCCATGTGCGGCTTCCGGCTGTATCCGCTCGATGCGACCTGCACGCTGCTTGACGCGCACACCGTCGGTGCGCGCATGGACTTCGATACCGAGATCCTGGTGCGCCTGTACTGGGAGGGCGTGCCCACTCGTTGGCTGCCGACGCATGTGACCTATCCTGCCGATGGCGTGTCGCACTTCAGGATGTTCTTCGACAACGCACGCATGACCAGCCTGCACGTGCGGCTGGTGCTTGGAATGCTCGTGCGTGCGCCGCGGCTGCTCGGGTGGGGCGGTCGGCGCCTGCAGCGCGCCGGCGGCGCAGTGAACGAGGCAGACCAGCGTGGCGGACGCGCAGGGTGCCTGAGACGGGAGATGCGATGAACGGTCGGTTGCGAGACGATGCTTGCCCGGAGAAACGGTGCTCCGACACGGTGGTGCGGTCTTGGCGCGACACCGTGCCCGCGCGCAGCGCTTCGACACGGAGCGCATGGGCATGAGCGAGACGGTGCTGGTCACTGGCGCGAGCCGCGGCATTGGACGCGCGATCGCGTTACGCGCCGCACAGGACGGCTATGACGTCGTCGTGCACTGCCGGTCGCGTCGCGATGCCGCGGAGGCCGTCGCTGCCGAGATCACGGCGCTGGGACGGCGCAGTCGCGTGCTGCAGTTCGACGTGGCCGATCGTGCTGCCTGCGCGCAGGCTCTCGCGGCGGACGTGGCCGAGCATGGCGCGTACTACGGTGTGGTCTGCAACGCCGGCATGACAGCGGACGCTGCATTTCCGGCCATGACGGGCGCGCAATGGGACGGTGTGCTGCGCACCAATCTCGACGCGTTCTACAACGTCCTGCAGCCGCTGATCATGCCCATGGTGCGGCGGCGTGCGCCAGGGCGCATCGTGACGCTCGCCTCGGTTTCGGGGCTCATCGGCAATCGCGGCCAGGTCAACTACAGCGCCGCCAAAGCGGGCATCATCGGCGCCACCAAGGCGCTCGCGCTGGAGTTGGCGAAGCGTCGTATCACCGTCAATTGCGTCGCGCCCGGCTTGATCGAGACCGATATGCTGGACGAAAGTGTGCCGCTTGCGGAGATCCTTGCGGCCATCCCGGCGCAGCGTGCCGGGACGCCGCAGGAAGTGGCGGCCGTGGTGAGTTTCCTGCTGTCGCCCGGTGCGGCCTACGTCACTCGCCAGGTGATCGCCGTCAACGGCGGCCTGTGCTGACGGCTTGGAGGGCGCGGTGCGCAGGGTGGTCATCACGGGCATGGGCGGCATCTGCGCGCTCGGCGACACCTGGGAGCAGATCGAGCGGGGGCTGCGCGCCGGGCGCAACACGGTGCGTGTCATGCCTGAGTGGGATCGTTTCGAGGACATGGGCACGCGCCTGGCGAGTCCGGTGCCGGACTTTGCGCCGCCGCCGCACTGGACGCGCAAACAACTGCGCAGCATGGGGCGGGTCGCGCAATTCGCGGTGCGTGCCGCGGAGCTTGCAATCGCCGATGCCGGACTGATGCACGATCCGCTGGTCCGCAGCGGCCACATGGGCGTGGCGTGCGGCTCGTCGATCGGCAGTGCGCCGGACATGCAGGATTTCGCCACCATGATGATCACCGGTGACGGCTCGGTGCTCAACGCCAATTCGTACGTGCGCTTGATGCCGCATACGACGGCGGCAAACGTGGGCATTTTCCTCGGCATCACCGGCCGCATCGTGCCGACCTCGAGCGCCTGCACGTCGGGCAGCCAGGGCATTGGCTATGCCTATGAGGCGATTCGCGCCGGACGTCAGAAGCTGATGGTCGCCGGCGGCGCCGAGGAGCTGTGCGCCAGCGAGGCCATGGCGTTCGACACGTTGTACGCGACCAGCCGGCGCAACGAGCAGCCGCACGCAACGCCGCGACCGTACGATCGCGACCGCGACGGCCTGGTGATCGGCGAAGGCGCCGCCATGATGGTCCTCGAGGAGCTGGAGCACGCCCGTGCGCGTGGCGCGCGCATTCATGCGGAGCTGGTCGGCTTCGCGACCAACTCCGACGGTGTGCATGTGACCCGTCCCGAAGAGCGCACCATGCGCATCGTCATGGAGCTGGCGCTCGCGGACGCAGGACTGGCGCCCCAGGACATCGATTATGTGAACGGCCACGGCACGGCGACCGAGCACGGCGACATCGCCGAGACGCGCGCCACGGCCGCACTGTTCGGCGCGCGCATGCCCATCAGCTCACAGAAGAGCTATATCGGCCACACATTGGGGGCATGCGGCGCGCTCGAGGCGTGGTTCAGCATTGAAATGATGAAACGCGACTGGATCGCGCCGACGCTCAATCTGGACAACGTCGACGGCCGTTGCGGCGAGCTCGATTACGTGACGGGGCCGGGCCGCACCAAGCGCATGCAGTATGTGATGAGCAATAATTTCGCCTTCGGCGGCGTCAACACGTCACTGATCTTCAAGCGCTGGGAGGATCATGGCCGATAGAAGCGCGCGGGCGCGTACGGCTCGCGACGCGCGTCCCCACGAGCGCGTCGCGAGCCTGCCGCTGTGGTCGCCTGACGATCCGGCGCGACTCGTGATGTGGCGCAACGGCGTTGGCGTGTCCCTGGCCGAGCTCTCGCGCGACGTCGCCGCGCTCGCCAGGGATGTTCCGCAGCGTGCAGCCATGATCAATCTCTGCGACGACCGATATCGGTTCCTGGTCGCGTACGCCGCTGCGCTTGCGTGCGGGCAGACCGTGCTGTTGCCGCCTTCCCGGGCCGACCAGGTCGTCGCCGACGTCGAGCGCGCGCACGGTGCCGCCTGGCAGTGCGACGATGCCCGGGTGGCTGTCGCCCTGGAAAAGGCCGGCGAGCCGTATCGCTCGGCGCCGCGAGTGGCGCTCGAGCAGGTCGCCATGATCGGCTACACCTCGGGCAGCACCGGACTCCCGAAAGCCAACCCGAAACGCTGGAGCGAGCTGGACGGCGGGACGGCCCGCAATCTGGCGACGATTCGCGCGGCGCTCGGGCTCCCGGCGAAGGATGTCGAGCCGCTGCCCTGGATCGTCGCGACCGTGCCGCCTCAGCACATGTACGGCATGGAGTTCACCGTGCTGTTGCCGCTGCTCGGGGGCATGGCCGTGCACGGCGCGCGACCGCTGTTCCCGGCGGATGTCGCCGCCGCCCTGATGGAAGTGCCCGAGCCGCGTGTGCTGGTCAGTACGCCCTTGCACTTGCGCATGCTCGTCGAGTCCGAGCAGCTCTTTCCGCGCGCGGCATTGGTGGTGTCGGCGACCGCGCCCTTGGATGCCGCGCTCGCGGGCGCCGTGGAGCGTCGGCTCGGCGGACGGGTGCTGGAGGTGTTCGGCTCGACGGAGACGGGCGTCATCGCGCAGCGCCATACGCCCAGCGAGACGGCTTGGCGGCTCTACCCGGGGGTGACGCTGCAGCCCATGGCGGACGGCACGCTCGTGCGTGCGCCGTGGTTCGCGGCGCCCGCGCTGTTGCCCGATCATCTCGAGGTCGTCGCGCCGGGGCGGTTCGTCTTGCGCGGACGCAGCGCCGATCTGATCGAAGTCGCCGGCAAGCGAGCCTCGCTCGCGGATCTCACGCGTCGGTTGCAGGCCGTCGAGGGCGTGCGCGATGCCGCGGTGTTCCAGCCCGATGAAGAAGGTGTCGCCAGGGTGCGACGCGTCGCGGCCGTGGCGGTGGCTCCGGGGCTGAGCGCCGCGCAGGTCCTGGCGCGCCTCGCGCCGCTGGTCGATCCGGCATTCATGCCGCGGCCGCTGATATTGGTCGAGGCCATGCCGCGCAACGAGCTCGGCAAGCTGCCGCGTGCAGTGCTGCTGCGTCTCCTCAGGGGTGGCGGCGAGTAGGAATCGATACGCGCGTACCCGCCTGGAACACCTCGACCCCTGCAGTCGTTGCAGTGTCATGATCGGTAGCGTATCGGTCGTCAGCGGGTGAGGTGGAGCGATGCGTACATTGTCGGTGATCGTCGCAAGTGCGGCTTTGGCGTGCGCAGCCGTCTCATGGGCACAGGACGAGCGGCCCGGCGAGCGCAGCGAGCAGCGCACGGCCGGCGATGCCGTCGACGATACGGCGATCACTACTCGAGTAAAAGCCGCCTTGATCGGCGACGATCAGGCTCCGGCTGGCGCAATCGACGTGGAAACGTTCAATGGCGTCGTGCAATTGAGCGGACACGTCGATTCGATGGAACAGAAGGAAGCGGCCGAGCGGGCGGCGCGTGATGTCTCCGGTGTGCGCGAGGTCAGCAACCGCCTGGTGGTGCGCGCCGAGGGCAGCCAGCGCACGCCCGGCGCGGTGCTCGACGACAATGTGATCGCAGCCAAGGTCAACGGCAAGATCGCCGACGCGGCCGGCCTGAGCACGGCGTCGGACGTGAACGTGGATGTGGACCGCGGCGTGGTGCAATTGAGCGGGTTCGTGGACGATCCCGAGAAGAAAAATCGTGCGGAGCGACTTGCGCGCAGTGTCGAGGGCGTTGTCGATGTGCGCAACGACATCGAATTGCGACCGCAGCGCTAAGGCTCCCGATCAAGGATTCTCGGTGCGCCGTTCGACGCGACTGCGGCGCCCTGTCTGGACTCAGCGGTAACCGGCCGCCTGCAGCGAGAACAAGTGGGCGTAGTGCCCGCCGAGGCGCATGAGCTGATCATGGCTGCCATGCTCGACGATGCGGCCGTTCTGCAGTACGACGATCTGATCGGCCATGCGCACCGTGGAGAAGCGGTGTGAGATCAGGATGGCGATGCGTCCCTTGGTGAGCGCACGGAAGTGTTCGTACACGGTGGCCTCGGCGGCGGCATCCATCGCCGCCGTGGGCTCGTCCAGCACGAGAATGTCGGCCTGCGAGCGCATGAAGGCGCGCGACAACGCGATCTTCTGCCATTGACCACCGGAGAGCTCGCGGCCGTCGTTGAACCACTTGCCAAGCGGCGTGCGGTATCCCTGCGGCAGCGTCGCCACGATGGGAGCCGCCATGCCTTTCTCACCGGCTTCCCGCCAGCGCTCTTCGTCCTCGAAGTAG
>QGUO01000185.1 GCA_003242495.1 Pseudomonadota bacterium
GTGTATACGTCCCTCACCACGCCGCGCACCGTGTACGAATATGACACGGTGAGCGGAGCGCGCACCCTGCTGAAGCGCGAGCCGGTGCTGGGTGCGTTCGATCCGGACGATTATCGCAGCGAGTTCCTGTGGGCGCCGGCACGCGACGGCGCGCGCGTCCCGGTCTCGGTGGTGTATCACAAGGACACGCCGCGCGACGGCACCGCGCCCCTGTACTTGTATGGATACGGCGCCTACGGCCTGTCGAGCGATCCGCTGTTCAGTTCCTCGCGGCTGTCGCTGCTCGACCGTGGCTTCGTGTTCGCGATCGCGCACGTGCGCGGCGGACAGGAGCTTGGACGGCGCTGGTACGATGCCGGGCGCCTGCTCGCCAAATGGAACTCGTTCAATGATTTTCTCGACGTCGCCGATCACCTGGTCACCGAGCGATATGGCGCGCCCGACCTGGTGTTCGCGGTGGGCGGCAGCGCCGGAGGGCTGCTGGTCGCCGCCGCCATGAACGCCGCGCCGCAGCGATTCCGTGCAGTCGTCGCGCACGTGCCCTTCGTGGACGTGGTCACCACCATGCTCGATGAAAGCATTCCCCTCACCACGCTCGAGTACGACGAGTGGGGCAATCCGGCCGAGCGCGACTATCATGACTACATGCTTTCCTATTCGCCGTACGATAATGTGCGCCCGCACGGTTACCCGGCCGTACTGGCGACCACCGGGCTGTGGGACAGCCAGGTGCAATACTTCGAGCCGGTGAAATGGGTGGCAAAGCTGCGCGAGCTGAAGACCGACGACAATCCCGTGTTATTGCATGTGAATCTCGATGCCGGCCATGGCGGCAAGTCCGGGCGCTTCCAGCGCCTGCACGAAATCGCGCTCGAGTACGGCTTTCTCATCGACATCGTTCGGCGTACGCGGGCCGCCGCGGCCGAGCGCCCTCTCGCCACGGATTGATGCCCGCTGGCGATTACGCGTTCCATGCGGCGTTCTGATTACATTCTCCTGGCCGACGACAACGCCACGGATGCCGAGCTGACCCGGCGGGCTCTCGAGATTGGCGGCGTCGACGGCGAGGTCGTCTGGGTGCAGGACGGCCAGGCCGCGCTGGACTTCGTGTTCCGCGCCGGCGCCTATGCCGAGCGTCCCGCGGGACATCCGCGCCTCATGCTGCTCGACCTGCACATGCCCAAGGTCGACGGCCTCGACGTGCTGGCGCGCATCAAGGCCGATCCGCATACGCGGCCGATTCCGGTCGTCATCATGTCCTCGAGCGACCACGAGGCCGACCTGGTGCGCAGCTACGAGCATTACGCGAACAGCTACATCGTCAAGCCGGTCGACTTCCATCAGTTCACCGATCAGGTCGCCCAGCTCGGCCGCTACTGGATGCAAGTGAGTCGCGCCTGTACCTGACGCCGGCGCGCCGGCGGCCGGGCCCTCGCTTCCGGCCCCGAAAGGCCAGCGCGCACGCGCGCGAAACTGTGCGGCAGTTCTCTTTTCTCGGGCGCCGCGCGCCCGCCGAACGTGCGGATCGCAGCGCGGCTGGGCATACTCCCGGCCACCATGGGCACCATCCTCGTTGCATACGAGCGCGAATCGGAGCAGACAGCGCTGGAGCAGCTGTTGACCGGTCGCGGCCATGTCGTCATTCGCTCCGGTAATGGCCTGGCGGCGCTGGAGGCGGCGCGGCGCAATCCGCCCGATGCCATCGTCTCGGACATCGTGCTGCCGCGCATGGACGGCTTCGCTCTGTGCCGCAAGTGGAAGCAGGACGAGCGCCTGCAAGCGGTGCCGTTCGTGTTCTACACCCGTCGGCATGACGATCCGAAGTACGAGCGTTTCGCACTCGAGCTCGGGGCGGAGCGCTTCCTGGCTCGCACCGTGCCGCCCGAGGAGCTGCTCGGCGCCATCGATGAGCTGTTGCCGCGTGGCGCCCGCAAATCGGTCGCGACGGTATCGCCGGCGGTCGATTTCGCCGCGCCGACGCCGGGCAACGGCAGCGCGCAGCACCGGGCTGCGGCCCTCGAGCGCGTGCAACAGGCTCAGGCGCAGGTCTTGCAGCGCGCCGAGCAGGAACAGCAGCGCCTGCGCGCCCAGGTGGACGAGCTCCAAGCCGCCAATGAGCGCTTGCAGGCCGGCGAAGCGCGCTTTCGTCGGGTCTTCGAGGCCAATCCCGTCCCCATGTGGATCGCCGATCGCGCCACCGACGGATTCATTGCCGTCAACGATGCGGCGCTTGCCTTGTATGGCTACGGACGCTCCGAGTTCCTCGCGCTGAAAAAGCACGCGCTGGCGGCAGGACCGACCCGAGAGGCGGGACACGTCATGCGCCATCGCCGCAAGGATGGCGTCACGATCTCGGTCGAGATCGTGTCCCGGGAAATCGAGTTCGATGGACGCAGCGCCGACCTGATTGCGGTGCACGATGTGACGGGGCGACTCGCCGCGGCGCAGCGACTGGAGGAAGAGCTGACCGCCGCGCGTGCAGCCATGGACAAACTGCGCGACGAGCGTGCAGCAAGCGAGAAGCGCTTGCGTGAGGAGGCCATGGCGGCGCAGTCCACGCTGGAGTCCCTGCGCAGCGAGCATACCGCGCTCGAAAAGCGCCTACGCGAAGAGGCCGCTGCACGGCGCACCGCCCTCGACGCCTTGCGTGACGAGCATGCGGCCGTGGAAGCCCGCCTGCGCGAAGAAGCCGCTGCGCAGCGCGCGGCCCTGGAGTCGGCACGCACCGAGCACGTCGCCACGCTGCGCGCATTGCAGCGCAGCGACGTGGCGATCCAGACCATGATCGATGCGTTCGTGCGCATGAGCGAGCGCTACGATCCGTTCACGGCCGGCTCGGCGGCGCGCGTCGCCGCGCTGGCGGTCGCGATCGGGCGCGAAGCGGGTCTCGAAGGCAGTCGTCAGCACGCGCTGCGCGTGGCGGCCCTGCTGCACGACATCGGCAACGTCGCCGTGCCGGCGGCGCTGCTCGCCAAGCCCGGGCCGCTCACCGATGCGGAAACGGCATTGATGCGCGCTCACGTGGAGGAGGGCGTGCAGCTGCTCGAGGGCATCGATTTCGGCGCGCCGGTCGCCGAGATCATCCACCAGCATCACGAGCGCTGCGATGGCAGTGGCTACCCGCGCAACCTGCAAGGCGAGGACATCCTCATCGAGGCGCGCATCCTCGCCATTGCCGACACCATCGAAGCGATGTGTTCGCCGCGGCCGTATCGCCCGGCACTGGGCATGGATGCCGCCATCGAGGAAATCAATCGCGGTGCAGGCACCCTGTACGACGCACGACTCGTCGCGGCCTGCACGCGCCTCGTGCGCGAGCGCGGATTCAAGCTCCCCGACTGAACTCGGCGCCGGCCGAGGCCCCTCGTGTTGCATTGCGCAGCGCGCGCATTGCTCGAGCAGGGGATCCCGCCATGTATCGCTTCGGCGACGCTGTCTTGAAAAATATGACCATCATGTGAACCCACGCTCACTGATTGTCGGTGCGTGCCGACATTTGCAGCGTCCAATTTCGCTGTTGTTAACTCCACTGCAAGCTTCACAAGGGCAAACCCGCCGCAAGGCGGGGACGCAAAGCCTCCGGTCCGAGCGCACTGGGCGCAGGATAGCGGGGTTGCCGGCCGGGCGCCGCGATCCGCCGGGTCGTCATACCTGATTCGTCACTGCGGAGGATTTGCCTGCTTCTGTGATGACGCTGCAAAGCGTCATGCGGCGCGCCGTGCCCATGTGCCCGCCGCAAGCTCCTGGTCATCATTGATTGGAGCGATACGAATTGACGAGATTGGGGAAGGGCTGGGCGCCGCGCGCGCTACTCATTGTTGCCACAGCAACACTGTCCGGTTGTCTCGAGGGCGGTGACGACTCGACGGGCGTTCCCGCACCCGTGACCTCGCCACCGGTGACCGCGCCGCAACCCGACGGCTCGGTGCCGAATACGCCGCCGGAGATTGCCGGCAACCCGCCACCCGCAGTGGTGGCAGGCGAGCTGTACTCGTTCACGCCCGAGGCGAGTGACGCCGACAACGACTTCCTCGAGTTCTCCATCGAGAACAAGCCCGACTGGGCCGAGTTCAGCACGGAAACCGGAGAGTTGAGCGGCATGCCGCCCGACGACGCTTCGGGACCGACCGAGCCGATCACGATCAGCGTGACCGACGGTCGTGACACGCGCTCGATAACGTTCAGCATCCTGATTCATCCGCGCACGAATCCGCCGGTGGCGGATGACAACGAGCCACCGGTCATCGAAGGCGAGCCGACCGCGACCGCGCGGGTCGGCGCAACTTACGAGTTCCAGCCGACCGCCCGCGACGCCGATGGCGACGAGCTCACGTTCTCGATCTCGGGGCGGCCGTCGTGGCTGCAATTCGATGCGGCCACCGGCAAGCTGTGGGGCACGCCCGAGGCCGGACACGTCGGGCGTTACCGGAACATCGTGGTGAGCGTCAGCGACGGCGTGGCGACGGCCTCGCTGCCGGCGTTCTCCATTCGTGTGCTCCGTGCACCGGGTGCAGACAATCGTGCGCCGAGCATCGCCGGTTCCCCCGGGACCACGGTCCAGGCCGGGCAGCGCTACACCTTCCAGCCGACAGCCAACGACCCGGACAACGATGCTCTCGAATACCACATCGAGAATCGACCCGGCTGGGCCACGTTCGATCGAGCCAGTGGCCGACTGAGCGGCACGCCGACCTCGGCACACGTCGGAACCTATCCCAACATCGTCATTTCGGTGACCGATGGCAGCCTGCGCGCCGCGCTGCCGCCCTTCAGCATCACGGTGACCGAGCCGCCGAACCGCGCGCCCACGATCAGCGGTACGCCCGCGACCAGCGTGACGGTCGGCGCCAATTATTCCTTCCAGCCGACCGCCGCCGATCCGGACGACGACAAGCTCGGCTTCACCATCCAGAACAAGCCGTCCTGGGCGAGCTTCGACACGACCACGGGACGGCTTTCGGGCACGCCGGCGTCGCGCCACGTGGGGACGACCCGGGGCATCGTCATCTCGGTCAGCGACGGCAAGGCCAGTGCGTCACTGCGGGCGTTCGACATCACCGTGCGTGCGCCGACCTCGAGCAACCCGCCGCCGCCGACCAATCGGCCTCCGACGATTTCGGGCACGGCGCCGACGTCGGCGACGGTCGGCAGCGCCTATGTGTTCCAACCCAGGGGCGATGATCCGGACGGCGATGCGCTCACCTTCAGCATCAGCAACAAGCCTGCCTGGGCATCGTTCGATCCCGCGACCGGCCGTCTTTCGGGTACGCCGCAATCGAGCGGAACGTATTCCGGCATCGTGATCTCGGTGAGCGATGGCCAGGCGAGCGCTGCCCTGCCGGCCTTCCAGATCGTCGTGACACAGCCCACCGTGGGCCGCGCCACGCTTTCCTGGATGCCGCCCACGCAGAACACCGACGGCTCGCCGCTGAACGATCTTGCGGGCTACCGCATCGTGTACGGCACCAACTCGCGCTCACTGGACCGCTCGGTGCAGATCACCAACCCCAGCGTGAACAACTACGTCCTCGAGGACCTGGGTCCCGGCACGTGGTACTTCGCGGTGAAGGCCTACAACACCGCCGGCATCGAGAGCGAACTCTCGAACATCGCGAGCAAGACCATCCGCTAGGTCGTTCGATCCTCTTCGCGCTGCTTACGAGCCCGCCACCGGCGGGCTCGCTTTTTTTTCCCGGGCGGATTCGTGACGGGAGCATGACGGCCGCACCCGGGCGCTGTCGGACCGGGGCTGGCGAGGCCCTTTGAGGCGCACCCGCCGCCCGGCATGCTTGCGTTCCGCATTCGCCTTCGTCACGCTGGGCGTCCCGCGCCGCGCGGCTCGAACCGCGTGCCCGCGACACACCGAGTCAGCAGGATTTGAGCACCACCACGTCCACTCGAGCGTGCCATTCCGCCGTGGCGCGCCTGCTCGCCCGTTTGGCGCCCATCGAGCCCGGCGAGGCCCGTGCCGTGGCCGCCGCCTTCTCGCTGTTCTTCTTCATGTGGGCGGGCTATTTCTCGGTGCGCCCGGTGCGTGAGACCGTTGGCACGCTGCTGGGCGCCGCCGAGGTGGCGAATCTGTGGATGTTCACGGCGATCGGCGCGGTGCTCATCGTGCCGCTGTATGGTGCGGTGGTGGCGCGTCTGCCGCGCCGGAGCTTCCTGCCATGGACCTACGGCATCGTCGCCGCAGTGCTCGTGCTGGTCGCCATCGGGCTGCGCGGCGACATGGTGCCCTGGGCGGGCAGGTTCTTCTACGTGTTCATCAGCGTGCTGAACATGTTCCTGATCTCCATGTTCTGGAGCTTCATGCTGGAGCTGTTCGATCGCGGTCAGGCAAAGCGCCTGTTCGGCGCAATCGCCGCGGGTGGCAGCACCGGCGCGCTCGCCGGGCCGTTGGCCTCCGACATGACCGTCGCCTACATCGGCGAAAGCGGCGTGCTCCTGCTGGGCGCGGCGCTGTTCGTCGGGGCCATCGCATGCCAGCGCGTGCTGCTGCGGGTGTGGACCGGCCAGGCGCCGCCACAGGAGCGCGCGCCGCTCGATAGACCACTCGGCGGCAATCCTTTCGCCGGCTTCACGCTGCTTGCGCGCTCGCCATACCTGCTGGGTATCGCGCTGTTCGTGGTGCTGCTGTCGCTCGTGACCACGCTGCTGTACTTCGAGCAGCTGCGCCTGGTGGAATCGACCTTTGCCGAGCGCGCGGATCGCACGCGCGTATTTGCGCGCATCGATTGGATCGTCCAGGGGCTCACGCTCCTGTCGCAGATCTTTCTTACCGGGCGCATCGCCACGCGCTTCGGCGTCACGGTGTTGCTCACCCTGGTGCCCCTCATCATGATCTTAGGATTCGTGGCCCTGGCGGCTTCGGGAACCTTTGCGGTGCTGGCGGTGCTGCTGCTCCTGCTGCTCGGCACGGGATACGCCTTCGCCCGGCCGGGGCGGGGAAAGCT
>QGUO01000186.1 GCA_003242495.1 Pseudomonadota bacterium
GCCATGGGCCAGGCGTCCTTGAAGCCGCCCGCAGTTCCCGAATCGCCGTGCCTGAGCCTGCGCCGCCGATGACATCGCCCCCCTCCCCCGCGCCGGATCTGCCCTCGCCTGCGGACGTGGTCGCCGCCTCCGCCCGGGTCGCCGACCATGCGCGACGCACGCCGCTGCTCACCTCGCCGGTGCTCGACGAGCGCGTCGGCGGCACCGTCCTGGTCAAGCCCGAATGCCTGCAGATCGGCGGCGCGTTCAAATTCCGTGGCGCGCTGAACATGCTGGCCCAGCTCGAGCCTGCCGCGCGCGCCCGCGGCGTGGTGGCCTGGTCCTCGGGCAACCATGCGCAGGGCGTGGCGGCCGCGGCCCGCTTGCTGGGCATGCGCGCCACCATCGTGATCCCGCGCGATGCGCCGGCGATCAAGGTGCAGAACACGCGACGGCTCGGCGCCGAGGTCGTGCTCTACGATCGCTACACCGAAGACCGTGAAGCCATCGGTCTGGCCATCGCCCGGGCGCGCGGGGCGACGGTGGTGCCCCCCTACGACCACCCGCACATCATGGCGGGTCAAGGCACGGTGGCGTTGGAGATGATCGAGCAGAATCCGCATGGCTCGCTCGATGCGCTGCTGGTGCCCTGCGGCGGCGGCGGACTCACGGCCGGCTGTGCGCTGGCGCTCGCCGGGCACAGTCCCGGCACGCGCCTGTATGCCGTCGAGCCGGCGGGCTTCGACGATACACGCCGCTCGCTGTCGAGCGGCCGGCGCGAGATTGTCTCCGGTGATGCGCACACCATCTGCGACGCGTTGATGGCGCCTTCTCCCGGCGAGCTCACCTTCGCCATCAATCGCCACGCCCTCGCCGGAGCATTCAGCGTCACCGACGAGCAGGTGTTCGAGGCGATGGCGTTCGCCTGGCGCGAGCTGAAGCTGGTGGTGGAGCCCGGCGGCGCGGTGGCGTTGGCGGCGTTGCTGAGCGGGCAGCTGGACTGTCGCGGCCAGGTGATCGGCGTGGTGCTGACCGGCGGCAACGTGGATCCGGCGCTGTTCGCCGGGATGCTGGCGCGTGCCTCCGCTTGAAACCGGCCGCGCGGACGGGCGGAACGCCTGCTCGCGGAGCCGCTCGATTCCGCGCCCCGCTCGACGCATGTGGATCAACGGACGCTAGACTAGCCACGGCAGGCGATCATGAAGCGCGCAGTCGGGATTTCACCTCATGCGGTTGGACAGCCGACCGGCCCCTCACCGGAGCTTCGGCCCGTGACGGCGCTGCGCGGCGTGGGCGAGGCGCTCGCGGGGCGGTTGCGCAAGCTGGGCATCGCCACCGTGCAGGATCTGCTGTTCCTCCTGCCACTGCGTTACGAGGACCGGACCCGCATTCTGCCGATCGGCTCGCTGCAGCCGGGCGCACGCGCCGTGGTCGAAGGTGAAATCCAGCTCACCGAGGTCACCTACCGCGGGCGCCGTCAGTTGCTGTGCCGCATCGCCGACCGCACCGGCTGGCTCACGCTGCGCTTCTTCCATTTCTCGACGGCGCAGCAGCACGCGCTCGCGCGTGGCACGCGCATCCGCTGCTTCGGCGAAATCCGTCGGGGGCCGACCGGGCTGGAGATCGTGCACCCGGAGTATCGCCGCGTGGCGGCCGATGCCCCCGGCACCGTCGAGGACGCGCTCACGCCCGTCTACCCGCTGACCGAGGGACTGCAGCAGGGCAGGCTGCGTCAACTCACGGCCATGGCGCTGCGCGAGCTGCCGCAGGTGCGCGAATGGCTGCCGGCGGCCGTGCTCGACCGGCTCAACCTGCCCACCCTGCACGCCGCGCTCGAGTACGTGCATCGTCCGCCGCCCGATGCCAGCCTCGAGCTGCTCGCCGCAGGCCGGCATCCGGCACAGCGGCGCCTGGCGTTCGAGGAACTGCTCGCGCACCAGCTCAGCCTGCGGCAGCTGCGCGCGGAAGTCCGTCGCGATCCCGGCTGGCCGTTGCAGCCCTTGCGGCCGCTCGCGCAACAAATGCTGGCCGCGCTGCCGTTCGAGCTCACCGGTGCACAACGCCGGGTATGGCAGGAGATCGCCCATGACCTGGCCCAGGACCATCCGATGATGCGGCTGGTGCAGGGCGACGTGGGCAGCGGCAAGACCGTGGTCGCCGCACTCGCGGCGCTGCGTGCCGTGGAAGCCGGTTTCCAGGCGGCGGTGATGGCGCCGACCGAGCTGCTCGCCGAGCAGCACGCGCGCAATTTCGCCGAGTGGCTGACGCCGCTGGACGTCGAGCTCGTCCTGCTGAGCGGCAAGCGCACCGGTGCGGCGCGCAGCCGCGCGCTGGCGGCGCTGGCATCGGGGGCGGCGCAGGTCGCCGTGGGCACCCACGCGCTGTTCCAGGGTGGAGTGGAGTTCCGGCGCCTCGGGCTGGCCATCATCGACGAGCAGCACCGCTTCGGCGTGCACCAGCGGCTGCTGCTGCGTGAGAAGGGGCTTGCCTCGGGACGCTATCCGCATCAGCTCATCATGACGGCCACGCCGATTCCGCGCACGCTGGCGATGACGGCGTATGCGGACCTCGACGTGTCCGTCATCGACGAGCTGCCCCCGGGCCGCACGCCCATCCAGACGGTGGCGCTGCCGGAGCAGCGCCGCGACGAGGTCGTGCTGCGCATCCGCGATGCCTGCCGTCAGGGACGCCAGGCCTACTGGGTCTGTCCCTTGATCGAAGAGTCCGATCAGCTGAACGCCCAGGCCGCGGAGGAGACCGCACAGGCGCTTGCGCAAGCGCTCGCCGAGCTGCGCGTCGGCCTGGTGCACGGGCGCATGCCGCCGCGCGAGAAGGAAGCGGTGATGGCGCGCTTCAAGGCCGGCGCCATCGACCTGCTGGTGGCCACGACCGTGATCGAGGTCGGCGTGGACGTGCCGAACGCCAGCCTCATGGTGATCGAGAACGCCGAGCGCATGGGACTGGCGCAACTGCACCAGCTGCGCGGCCGCGTGGGTCGCGGCTCGGCACAGAGCACCTGTGTGTTGTTGTACCGCTCGCCGCTGGGACAGATCGCCCGCGAGCGCCTCGCCGTCATGCGCGCCACCAACGATGGTTTCGAAATCTCACGTCGCGACCTGGAGCTGCGCGGCCCGGGGGAGCTGCTCGGCACGCGCCAGACCGGACTGATGCAAATGCGGGTGGCCGACCTGGTTCGCGATGCCGACCTGCTGCCGCAGGTGCACGAGGCCGCCGAATTGATGCTCGCGGAGAATGCGGCGAACATAGCGCCGCTGCTGCGCCGCTGGATCGGGCAGGACGAGCGCTTCGCCAAGGTCTAGTTCGAACAATTTCCGTGGCCGTGGCCGTGCCCGTGGCGAGGTCGAAGCGCCCCATGCTCGGCCCCCTGAGCCGATGAGAACTCGTGTATGGATCCATTGATTGTCTTGCGCGATCGACTGCGCTGGATGGGGCATCGCCTGTCGGCGACCACGTTCGCCACCGAGACCCTGCCGCAAGCCGGCGCCAAGGCGCGTGACTACGCGCAGCTCGCCCGCCTCGACCGGCCGATCGGCATCTGGCTGCTGTTGTGGCCGGCGCTCTGGGCGCTGTGGCTCGCAGGCGAAGGGCGACCGGATCCGCATGTCTTCGTGGTGTTCGTGCTCGGCGTCGTGCTCACGCGTTCGGCGGGCTGCGCCATGAACGACTATGCCGACCGCAATTTCGACGGCCATGTGTGGCGCACCCGGGAACGGCCGCTGGTCACCGGCCGGGTGCAGCCGATGGAGGCGCTGGCCCTGTGCGGCGCATTGGCGCTGATCGCGCTGGGGCTGGTGCTCACGCTCAACCGGCTGACCCAATTGCTGGCGCTTGCCGGCGGCGTGCTGATGCTCACGTATCCGTTCTTCAAGCGCTTCTTTCCTTTGCCGCAGTTCTATCTCGGCGCGGCCTTCACCTGGTCGGTGCCCATGGCCTACGCGGCGCAGACCGGCAGCGTGCCGCGCATCGCGTGGCTGCTGTTCCTCGCCGGGCTGCTGTGGACCATGGTGTACGACACGATGTATGCGATGGCCGATCGCGAGGACGACCGCAAGCTCGGCATCCGCTCGAGCGCATTGCTGTTCGGCGATGCCGATCGCGCCATCGTGGGCGCCATGCAGCTCATGACGCTGTTCGCGCTATGGCTCGTCGGCAAGGAGCTGGCGCTGGGCGTCTGGTATCGGACGGGGCTGGCCGCCGCAGCCATCTTCGCGCTCTACGAGCAGGCGCTCATCCGCGAGCGCAACCCCGAGGACTGTGTGCGCGCCTTCTTGAACAACAACTACTTCGGCATGTCGGTGTTCCTCGGCATCGCATTGGACTACACCTTCCGTTGAAGGCCGCCGCCGCGGCGGCAGGCTGCCGTGAAACGCCCCGCGCCGGCTGGGCGAATTTTGAGCAATCGTCAACCACGCGCGGCTGTTGCGGTTGACAGGCTCGAAGCGCCCCCGAATACTGCGCCGAGCTTGCCGCTCGCGGTATTCGCTGCGCCGGCGACGTGTCGCCCGGTTGCCGCGCGCCGTTGCGCCCGATGCGGCCCTGGCGTCAGCCTCCTATTGCGGAACCACCGGACATGCATACATCCACGCCCGTGGGCGCGCCCTCCGCCCTTGCACCCGAGCAAAACACGACGCGCAGCGCGCGCGCCGGCGGCGAGCCCGCGGGCGATCGTCTGCAGGGCTTGTTGGCCCGGCTGGGCGAGGTGCGCAGCGATTGGCAGCTGCAAGAGGTGCGCGATCTGTTCGCCTTGCCCTTCGCCGACCTGATCTTCCATGCACAACGCGTGCACCGGGCGAATTTCGATCCCAACGAGGTCCAGGTGAGCACGCTGCTGTCGATCAAGACCGGTGCGTGCCCCGAGGATTGCGCCTACTGCTCGCAGAGCGTCCGTTTCCAGACGGGCCTGAAAGCCGAGCCGCTGATGGACCTGGAGCAGGTGCTGGAGAAGGCGCGGGCCGCCAAGGCGAACGGCGCCACGCGCTTTTGCATGGGCGCGGCCTATCGCAGCCCGAAGCCCAAGCAGCTCAAGCAGATCGCGCAGATGATTGCCGGCGTGCGTGCGCTCGGCATGGAGACCTGCGCGACGCTCGGCATGCTCACACCGGAGCAGGCGCGCGAACTCAAGGATGCGGGACTGGACTACTACAATCACAACCTGGACACGTCGGAGGCCTTCTACGGCCAGATCATCACGACCCGCACCTACCAGGATCGCCTGCAGACCCTCCAGGCCGTGCGCGAGGCCGGCATCAAGGTGTGTTGCGGGGGCATTCTCGGCATGGGCGAGTCGGAGCTCGATCGTGCCCAGCTGCTGCACACCTTGGCCACGCTGCCGCAGCACCCGGAAAGCGTGCCCATCAATCAGCTCATGCAGGTGCCCGGCACGCCGCTCGAGGGGGCGCCCGCGCCGGCAGCGCTCGATTTCGTGCGCACCATCGCCGTGGCCCGGCTGCTGATGCCCCGCTCGCATGTCCGCTTGTCGGCCGGCCGCTCGGAGATGAGCGACGAGACGCAGGCGTTGTGCTTTCTGGCGGGCGCGAACTCGATCTTTTACGGCGAGAAGCTGCTCACCACGGAGAATCCCGACGAACACCATGACCGCGAGCTGTTCGAGCGGCTCGGTCTGCGCCCGGCGCCGCTCGCGCACTGCGAGCCGGCGGTGGAGCCCGGCCAGCCATCGGTTCGGAAGCCGGACGAGCCCGGCGCGCGCGACGAGCGATCCGGGACAGGCGGCCTCACGGCGGGCTGAGCCTCCGGCTCGCCTCGCGGTACACGCCTTGCCGTGATCACACGGGAGTCAGCAGCCCGGAATATCCCGGTGAAGACCCGCTCGCGACTCGTGCGCCGGTCCTTCGACCGCGCAAGCGCCGGCTACGACCGCGCGGCCGTCGTGCAGGGCGAGATCCGGGCGCGCCTGCTCGAGCGTCTCGACCTGGTGAAGCTCGCCCCGGCCGTGGTGGTCGATCTCGGCGCGGGCACCGGGCACGCGACGCGCGCCTTGCACCGGCGGTATCCGCGTGCCCGGGTCGTTGCGCTGGACCTCGCCGGGCAGATGCTGCGGGAAGCCCGCCGCCAGCAGTCCTGGTGGCGGCCCTTCGAGCGGGTGGCCGCCGACGTCGAGCGCCTGCCGCTCGCCGACGCGAGCGTCGACCTGGCCTTCAGCAACCTGATGCTGCACTGGTGCGGTGAGCCGGACCGGGCATTCGCCGAAGTCCGGCGGGTGCTGCGCGTCGACGGGCTGTTCACGTTCACCACGCTCGGCCCCGACACGCTGCGCGAGCTGCGCGCGGCCTGGCGGCAGGTGGACGGCCATGCACACGTCAATACATTCATCGACATGCACGACCTGGGGGACGCGCTCATGCGCACGGGGTTCGCCGAGCCGGTCATGGACATGGAGCGCCTGACGGTCACTTACCCCAGCCTGGATGCATTGCTCGCGGAGCTGAAGGCGGGCGGGTCGCGTCCCGTGGATCCCGCCATGCGCCGCGGCCTGACCTCCCGGCGGGCCCTCGACACCCTGCGCAGCGCCTACCCGGCCACCGGCGCGGCGGGCTCGACCTCGATCGCCGCGACCGTGGAGGTGGTGTACGGCCACGCCTGGGCCGGGGCGACGCGGCGGGCGGCGCCTGCCGGGGAAGTCCGTGTTCCCATCGGGCAGCTGCGGCGGCCGCGACCCGGCCGGTCGTGAGCGCGAGGAACGGCCGGCGTCGCCGGCGCGTTCAAGTCGAGTGTATTTTCTTGAAAGTTGCGCGGTACTGCGCATGACCCTGTGGCCAGGTGATTTAGATATACTTGAATTTCGGCAGCCTGCGGCCGCACCTCGTGATGGCGCCCGGTGGCTGCCCGGCGTGCCTGCATTGGCGCGTATGCCCATCGGTGGGTAGCATGGGTCCGATCCACCGCTGCAGGCGCGCGAGCCGTTCGTCATGAACTCGGCGACC
>QGUO01000187.1 GCA_003242495.1 Pseudomonadota bacterium
GCACCGAATAAGATACGCGAGCCGAGTGCAACAATTCAACGGCGCGCGAGGCCGCGGTCGGGCGGCCCGGTAGCGCCGACTGTCACCTGGCTGCAACACCGGGCGCGGCCGGATGCGGCCCCCCCCCGGCACGCGACCGCGCGCCGCAGCCGCCCAGGCCGGCGGCACGGCCGGCAGGCTGCTACTCCTCCAGCGACTTCACGGCCTGGATCATTTCCACCATGACCTTCTGGGCGTCGCCATACACCATGTTGGTGTTGTCAGCGTAGAACAGCTCGTTCTCCACGCCCGAATAGCCCTTGCCCTGGCCGCGCTTGATCACATAGACCTGGCGCGCCTGGTCGACGTTGAGGATGGGCATGCCATAGATGGGTGAGGATTTGTTGGTGCGCGCAGCGGGATTGACCGTATCGTTCGCCCCGATGACCACGGCCACGTCCGCCTCCTTGAACTCGGCATTGATGTCCTCGAGATCGTAGATCATGTCGTACGGCACACCGGCCTCGGCGAGCAGCACGTTCATGTGCCCCGGCATGCGGCCGGCCACCGGATGAATGGCAAACTTCACTTCCACGCCCTCGGCGACCAGGAGCTGCACGAACTCATAGAGCTTGTGCTGCGCCTGAGCTACGGCGAGGCCGTAGCCGGGCGCGATGATCACCTTCGACGCATAGCGCATGTTGATGGCCGCGTCGCTCGCCTCGGCGGGCTTCTGTGTGCCCTGGACGTCGCCCGATCCCTCGTCGCCCGCGGCGCCGAAATTGCTGAAGATCACATTCGCGACGCTGCGGTTCATGGCCTTGGCCATGAGCAGCGTGAGCAGGGTGCCGGCGGAACCGACCACCATGCCGGCGATCATCAGGGCGGGATTCTGCAGCACGTAGCCTTCGAAGCCGACCGCGAGCCCGGTGAACGCGTTGTACAGCGAAATCACCACGGGCATGTCCGCGCCGCCGATGGGCATGGTCACGAGCACGCCGAAGACCAGCGCGCCGATGAAGAACGCGGCCACCACCGCAGGTGGCGCATGACCACCGGCGAAGAACACGATCCACAGGCCGATCACCAGCGTGGCGAGGAACACGAGCCCGTTCAGCACCTGCTGGCCGCCCATGCGCCAGGCCTTGTTGATGCGACCGTCGAGCTTCGCCCAGGCGATCAATGAGCCCGACAGCGCCACCGCGCCGATGAGCGCGCCGGACACGGTGAACAGCAGCACCGCGATGCCGTGCTCGACGCCCGGTCGCAGCAGTTCCACCGCGGCGATCGCGGCCGCAGCGCCGCCGCCCATGCCATTGTAGAGGGCCACCATCTGCGGCATGGCGGTCATGGCCACACGCCTGCCGCTCCACCACGCCCAGACGGTGCCGATGCCGAGCGCCACGGCGGCCAGCACGACGTTGGTCTGCAGGTGCGGGCGCGCAGCCTCATCGATGCCGAACACGTAGAGGAAGCTCGCCAGGGCGGCGAGCAGCATGCCCCAGCCGGCGACCACGATGCCCGAGCGCGCCGTCACGGGCGACGACATCCGCTTCAGTCCATAGATGAACAGGAACGCGGCGATGACGTAGCTCGCATCGATGGCGAACTGCGAATGCTCCTGGAGATTCTCCATGCCGGCCTACTCCCCGCCCTGCCCGCCGGCCTTCTTTGCGCTCGGCTTGAACATCTCCAGCATGCGCTCGGTCACGACATAGCCTCCGGCCGCATTGCCCGCGCCCAACACCACGCCGACAAAGCCGATGACCTGCTCCACCGTCGAGGTTGCATTGAGCAGGGCGTACATGGCGCCGACCACCACGATGCCGTGGACGAAGTTCGAACCCGACATGAGCGGCGTGTGCAGGATGGACGGCACCCGGCCGATGATCTCGTAGCCGGTGAAGGCCGCAAGCATGAAGATGTAGAGCGCCACGAAGCCCGTGAGCGTCGTCGTGAGATCCATGATTCAGAGTCTCCCCTGCGGCCCGCGCCGCAGCCGCCTAGAATGAAAGTGCGGAGCCGCACATCTTGTCACGGGCGCACACCGCGAGTAAACGCGCGATCCTCACCTGCAAACGCCGCCTGGGGCGAACTGCCTTGCCGCCGACGCGCAGTCGCCGAGCGAGCGGCTCACGCAGCCGATCCTTCCACCGCCTGCCGTGCGGCCTCGTTGCGGATCTCGCCCGCGTGCGTCAGTGCCGTCCCGGCAATCACTTCGTCGTTCCAGTCGAGAGCGATCGCGCCGTCCTTGATGAACAGCTCGAGCAGGTTGTACTGGTTTTTCGAGTAGAGCTCGCTCGCATGCTCGCCGAGCATGCTCGGCACGTTCAGCGGGCCGAAGACCGTGACCTGACCGACCTCGACCGTTTCCCCGGGCCGCGTGTACTCGCAGTTGCCGCCGCCCTCCGCCGCGAGATCGACGATCACGCTGCCCGCCTTCATGCCTTCCACCTGGCTCTTGGTGATGAGCTTCGGAGCCGGGCGGCCGGGCACGGCAGCCGTGGTGATGACCATGTCCGCGGCCTGGATGTGCTTGGTGATCACGGCCGCGATCCGGGCCTTCTCGTCCTCCGTCAGCTCGCGCGCGTAGCCACCGGCGCCACGGGCATCGACGCCGGTGTCGACGAAACGCGCGCCGAGCGACTCGGCCTGCTCCTTGGTCTCGGGACGCACGTCGTACCCTTCCGTCATGGCCCCGAGTCGCCGCGCCGTGGCCAACGCCTGCAGCCCGGCCACGCCCAGACCCATGACCAGGACCTTCGCCGGGCGGATCGAGCCCACGGCCGTGGTCATCATCGGCAGGATGCGCGACAGGCGCGTGGCGCCGAGCAGCACGGCATGGTATCCGGCGAGCGCTGCCTGGCTCGACAGCGCGTCCATGGCTTGCGCACGCGAGATGCGCGGCACCAGCTCCATGGCAAAGCACGTGATCTTCCGGTCGCGGAGCAGGCGCGTCAGCTCCGGCTCCTTGTGCGCGTGGATGAACGACACGAGGATGGCGCCTTCCTTCATGGCGCGCACGACGTCGAGCGCCGGCGGCTGCACACTCAGCACGACGTCGGCGTCGCGGACCAATGCCTGGGCATCGGCCTCGAACGTGACGTTGCGATAGGCACTGTCCGGCAACTTGACGGCCGCGCCGGCATCGGACTGCATGTGGACCGCAGCTCCAAGCCGCGCGAGCTTGTCAGCCACCGCCGGCACCATGGCGACCCGCCGCTCGTTCGGGCGGGTCTCTTTGAGCACGGCGATCTTCACGGACATAAGCGCTCCCAACAAAAGCGGATGATGACGAAGCAGCGGGATGCAGCGAGCGGCATCGGCGAGGGCTTGCGCCGCTCGGCCGCTGGCGTCGTTCGGCGCACCGATGAGTTGGCGTGAGGCCGCTTCGGGGGGTGGATTGTGCCGCGTTTTCGCGCCGATGCATACTTCGACGCCCACGATTGCGGCATACTAGGGTGGCATGCGCCGGCCAGTCTTTTCCCATCGTATCAGCGCCCCCGCCCATGCCCGTCCGGTCGTGGGCTGCCTCCTCGGCAGCCGGCACGCACGCCGGCGGTTGGCGCCCCCGACCGGACACCGCGCGTGACCGCGCGCGCGCATCGTGTGGCGCTGTGCGTGGCGCCCGATCATCCATCCCTGCCCGGGCACTTCCCCGGGGCGCCGGTCGTTCCCGGCGTCGTGTTGCTGCAGGAAGTCCTGAGTGCCGCCGAGCGCTGGCTCGGACACGGGCTGCGCACGCACGCGCTCGAGCAGGCAAAGTTCGCGGCGGCGCTCAGGCCCGCGCAGGAGGCGCAGCTCGAGCTTGCGCTCGCGGACGGTCGGCTGCGGTTCTGTATCACGCGCGAGACGCAGGTGGTGGCGCGCGGCGTGTTCGCCGTGGAGACAGCCGCCACGCCGTCGGACGGACCGACGCCGCGCCCATGACGGGTTGGATCGAGCGCCCGGAGATCGGCGGCGCATGGGCACTGCGGCTCATGCACCGCTTTGCCCTGCTGTGCGGACGGCGCGCCGCACGGCTGGCATTGTGGCCCGTCGCCCTGTACTACCTGGCGAGGCGCGGGCCCGAGCGACGCGCATCGCGCGCCTACCTCGCCCGGGTCCTCGACGGCCCGCCGCGAATCTGGCATCCGGCGCTGCACGCCTGGCACTTCGCCGCCGTGACGCTCGACCGCATTTACTTGCTGGCCGAGCGCTTCAAACGTTTCGACATTCAATGTGAGGGCCTGCAAGCGCTGCGCGAGTGGATGGCACTCGACCGGGGCGTCTTGCTCCTCGGCGCACACGTCGGCAGCTTCGATGCCCTGCGCGCGCTGAGCATGCAGCAACCGGACATCCCGGTGCGCGCGGTGATCGACACGGCACAGTCGCCGGTGCTGTCGGCGCTGCTCGCCGAGCTCAACCCGCAGCTCGCCCGTGCCATCATCGATCCGCGCAAGGATGGAGTCAGCACGGCGCTCGCCATCAAAGAAGCCCTCGACCAGAAGTCCCTGGTCACGATGATGGCCGATCGCGCCCGGCCGGGCGATGCGACCATCGACGCCGAGTTCCTGGGCAGCCCGGCGCCCTTCCCCACGGCGCCCTGGCTGCTCGCCGCCGCACTCGAGGTGCCCGTGGTCCTGTGCTTCGGCCTGTATCGCGGCGGGAATCGCTACCATTTGCGCTTCGAGCCCTTCGCCGAACGCCTCGAGATTCCGCGAGCCCGCCGAGAGGCATGCCTGGCGGCCATCGTGCAGCGATATGCGGACCGGGTCGCACACCAGGTGCGTGGGGCGCCCTACAATTGGTTCAATTTCTATGATTTCTGGCTGCCCCAAGATTCTCCCGGCACGCCTGCTCGGTCCGGCGCTCGCCCTGGCGTTGCCGGCGACGTCCGTCGCAGCGCTTGAAGCGGATTCCCTGATCCGGGACCTCGCAAAGCCGGCGCCCGCGGCGCTTGCATTCACCGAGGTGCGCTTCTCGCCGCTGCTGCGGGCACCGCTGATCGTCCGTGGCGAACTGGGCTACCAGGGTCCGGAGAATTTCGACCGGCAGGTGCACGAACCCTGGCGCGAGCAAGCGCGGATCCGCGCCGGCTCGGTGCACGTACAACGCGATGATGGCGCGTCGCGCAGCTTCGCATTACACCGCGCACCGGAGCTCGAGGGGCTGCTCGCGGGATTCTCGGCGCTTCTCGCCGGCGATCCGGCAGCCGTGCGGCAGCGCTTTTCCATGGTGGCGCACGAGGTCGATGGCCGCTGGACCTTGGAGCTCACGCCTCGCGATGCGCGCCTGCGCAAGCACATGGAGCGCATCGTCATCGAGGGCGCGGCGGGGGAGCTGCGCTGTCTCACCACCACCCAACCGAACGGCAGTGCGAGTGTCATGCTGCTCGGCGAAGCCGCGGCAGCCGATCTCCCGGACGTACCGTCCCGCGAGTCGCTACGAAGCGTGTGCGCGCCCGTGCGATGACCCGGGAACGTCTCGACGAATTCGCCGCGCCATCTGGTGAGCGGCCCTGTCGATGAAGCGCTCGCCGACAGCCTGCCTGTTGCTTGCCGTGTGGCTCGTCGCGTTGGCGGCGCTCGGCGGATACGTACAGCGCACGCTGACCATCGGCACGGATCTGCGGCTGTTCCTGCCGCACCCGCAAACGGCGGAAGAACGACTGCTCCTGCAGGAGGTTGGCGCCGGGCCCGGCTCGCGGCTGCTCGTCGTCGCGATCGCGGGCGCGGAACCCATCGAGCTGGCCGCAGCGTCGCAGGCATTGGCCGCGCGGCTCAGCGCCAGCGAGCACTTCAGCCTGATCGCCAACGGCGAAATCTCGCCGGAGGCCTTGCCGGATGAGCTGCTGCCCTATCGATACCTGCTGTCGCCCACGTTCGATCAGCGACCGCTCGACGCGGACTTTCTGCGCGGTGAGCTGACGGCGCGGCTCGCGGATCTGGCCGCGCCCGGCAGCGCCTTTCTCGAATCACTGTTGCCGCGCGATCCCACGCTCGAGCTGCTGACGCTCGTACGACGCTGGCAACCGGTGCATGAACCGCACCGACAGTACGAAGTGTGGTTCGACGAGACGGGCACGCGGGCACTGCTCGTCGCGGAAACCCGCGCTGCGGCGTTCGACCCCGACCGGCAGCAACTTGCCCTCGACGAGTTGCACGCGGCGTTCCGCGAGATCGACCCGGAGCAGCGCCTGCGGTTCACGACGAGCGGCGCCGGCGCATTCTCTGCGTTGATGAAAGAACGTACCGCAGCCGAGGCGGGCAGCCGCGGGACGCTGGCCACCGTGGCGTTGATCGCCTTGCTACTGCTCGTCTACCGCCGTACGGATACCGTGCTGCTCGGCGCCTTGCCGCTCGCAAGCGGCGCGCTCGCAGGATTGTTTGCCGTCACGAGTCTTTTCGGCGTGACCCATGGCATCACGCTCGCTTTCGGTTTCACCCTGCTCGGCGTCGCGCTCGACTATCCGATGCACGTGTTCAGTCATCAGCGGCGCGGACGCCCCGCCATCGAAACGGCGCGCGCGCTCTGGCCGACCCTAGCGACGGGGGTTGCGAGCACGTGCATCGGCTACTTTGCGTTCGCTTTCTCCGGCGTCACCGGCCTGGTGCAGCTCGCGTGCTTCACAGTGACCGGTCTGGCCGCCGCCGGGCTGTCGACGCGCTTCCTGCTTCCATATGTCATGACGCCCGCTGCACACGTGCATGCCGATGCGCCGGCGCTAGCCGGCCTCTGGAATCGCCTTCAGGTGGTGCGACTGCCGCGCTGGCTCGCTCCGGGTGCGGCCGTCATCGCCGTGATGATCATCGCCGCGGCGCCCGGGCCAACATGGGAGAATGATCTGAGCAAGCTCACACCCGTTCCGGAGCAGCTGCTGAAGGAGGATGCGCAGCTGCGTGCGCAGCTCGGCACCCCGGACCTGCGCTACCTGCTGGCGGTGGAGGCACCCGACATCGAGCAGGCCCTGATG
>QGUO01000612.1 GCA_003242495.1 Pseudomonadota bacterium
GCTCGCTGGTGCTCAGCCGCCTCAAAGAGGCCTGGACGAGCAAGCCCTGATCCGCGCAACGGCGACGGCTGGCACGTTGCACACGTCCTTGTCATGTCTATCGATCGTTTGAATGCCCGCTTCCCGCATCGTCGCGCATTCATCACCGGCGCCGGCAGCGGCCTGGGGCTCGAACTGGCCCGCGCCCTGAGCGCCGCGGGCTGGCGACTGGGCCTGTTCGATTGCAACGCCGAGCGCCTGGCGCGGGTGGACGCGGAGCTGTCCGCGGCCGACGCGCAGGTGCTGGCTTATCCGGGCGACGTCACGCAGCCCGAGGAGCTGACCGTGGCGGTGAACTCGTTCGCCGCCACGCACGACGGGCTCGACGCCATGTTCAACAACGCCGGGGTCGCCGCGGGCGGCACGCTCATGGAGATGGCGCTCGAAGACTGGCGCTGGATCATCGACATCAACCTGATGGGCGTGGTGCACGGCTGCCGTGCGGCCATTCCTCACCTGCAGCGCAACGGCACCGGGCTCATCGTCAACGTCGCCAGCGCCGCGGCGTTCGTCTCGGCGCCTGCCATGGGGTGCTACAACGCCAGCAAGGCGGCCGTGGTGTCGCTCAGCGAGACCCTCGCCAGCGAGCTGCGCGCCGGCGGCACGCAAGTGTCCGTGGCCATGCCCACGTTCTTCAAGACCAACCTTCTCGAATCGTTCCGCGGGCCGCGCTACGCCCGTGACCGGGCTCAGCGTCTGTTCGATGAGGCGCGCTACGACGCCGCCACGGCCGCCCGCGACCTGCTGGCGCACGCTGCGCGGGGTGCGATGTACATCGTGCTGCCGCCCGCCGCGCGCCGGTTCTGGCGACTGAAGCGCTGGATGCCGGAAGGGTTCACGCGACGGATCGCCGACCGCTGGCGGTCCGGGTGACGGCCGGCCCTAGCCGCTGTGCGGCGGGTCGATCGCCAGCAGGAAGCGTGTATAGATTTCCGGCAATCGCGCCAGCACGTGCGGCTTGCCGGCGATGTCGCTCGCCTCGAGCGTGGCGCGCAACAGCGACAGACTGAGTGATTCGAGGGCCGGCTGCGACACCGGCGCGTAACTCAGGTGCCAGGGCTCGGGGCTCACGCCGCCGCGATCGGTGCGATAGGGCCGGAAAAAACCGAAGCGATGCATGTTGGCCTCGAGCCAGGCGCTGAGCCGCCCGAAGATCCCCGTGGGCGCATACTCGGCGGGCAACAGCTCGACCCGGTAGCCCGGGGGCAACGCCGCCAGATCGATCACGTCGATATCGCTGCCCCAATGATGCCGGCTGCCCCCCGGGAGCGACGACCAGGTGAGAATGGCCTCCACGGCCTGCGCATCCTCGAGCGCCGCACGCTCGATGGGCTTGCCGGCGCGATCGTACAGCGGCCGCTCGCCGCGCCACTTGGCGTTCCAGATCGCCAGCTGTGTGTCGAAATCACGAAAGCTGGAACAGGCCGCCAGCTGTATACCCTCCTCGGCCGCGGCATCGCGCATGGCGAGAAAGGACGCCACGGCCTCATAATGCAGGACGCACTGCGGGTGCTCGAGCTCGATGACGTGCGTGCGCGCACGACCGGTGACCTCGAGCTCGTTCATTCCGGCTGTCATACCAAGCGCATCTCCGGCAAAACGGATTCGAACACCTGGCACTCGGCAAGCGCCGGTGCCAGACCGGCAGCATAGCCGCTTTACACCGACGGCAGGACGGCCTCTCGCGGCACACGGATGCCCATCCGACCGGCGCGCCGGGCCAATCCCAGCGTGCAAGCCCGGACCGCCTGCGGCAGGCTCAGCTTGCAGACGGGCGGCGATGAACCGGCCCCTGCACGGCCTGGCTCGCGACCCGCCAGGGGCGTTCTCCACGGACCGCCGTCGCTCCATC
>QGUO01000188.1 GCA_003242495.1 Pseudomonadota bacterium
CTCGAGGTGCAGTGAGCTCCTTCTCGCCTACGTCGGCCGTCCGCTCGTCCATCGCCTTGCGGCGCGGCGCGGTTCGCGACGCCATCGTCGACCGGCTGGAGCGCGCGCTGGGCAAGACGGTCGACGAGGCGACACGGCGCGATTTCTTCGACGCGCTGTCGATCGCCGTGCGCGAGGAGTTGTCCGAACGCTGGATCGCAACCCGCCGGCGTGTGGCGCAGGCCCGCGTCAAGCGCGTGTGCTACATGTCCATGGAGTTCCTCCTTGGGCGCAGCCTGATCAACGCCCTTTCCTCGTTCGACGACGGTGTGCTGGAAGAAGCCCGCGAGGCGCTCGCGTCGTTCGGACACGACCTCGAGGCCGTGGCGGCCGAGGAGGAGGATCCCGGCCTCGGCAACGGCGGCCTCGGGCGGCTCGCAGCCTGTTTCCTGGACTCGCTGGCTACGCTCGGGTATGCCGCCACCGGCTATGGCATCCGCTACGACTACGGCATCTTCACCCAGGTGATCGCCCCCGACGGCGGGCAGATCGAGGTCGCCAGTTCCTGGCTGGGTTTTCAGAACTTCTGGGAAAGCGGCCACGGGGGCGTGCGTTACCGGGTGCGTTTCGGCGGCCAGTGCCGCGCCGCGCGCGATCCCGAGGGGCGGGTGCGCTACGAATGGGTCGATACCCAGGACGTGTGGGCGGTGGCGTACGACCTTCTGATTCCGGGCAATCGCAGCCCCACGGTGAATCACCTGCGCCTGTGGTCCGGGCGGGGGATCACGCCGTTTCACGTCGATGCGTTCAACGCCGGCAACTATGCCGGCGCCGTCAACGAGCAGATCGAAGCGAAGAACCTGTCGCGGGTCCTGTATCCGGACGACTCCACGCCGCAGGGCAAGGAGTTACGCTTCAAGCAGCAGTATTTCTGCGTGAGCGCATCGCTCCAGGACATCATCGCGCGGCGTCTCGCCGAAGGACGCCAGCTCGAGGAATTGCCCGACGCCATCGCCATTCAGCTCAACGACACGCACCCGGCGCTCACCATCGTGGAACTCATGCGGCTGTTGGTCGACGAGCACGGCATGGAATGGGCGCAGGCCTGGGACATCACGCGCAGCGTGTGCGGCTACACCAATCATACCCTGCTCCCCGAGGCGCTCGAGACCTGGTCGGTGTCGCTGTTCGAGCGGCTGTTGCCGCGGCATCTGCAGATCATCTACCAGATCAATCGCGACTTCCTGGAAGAGGTGAGCCGCCGTTTTCCCAACGATCTGGACCGTCGTCGACGCATGTCCCTCATCCACGAGGATGGCGATCGACGCGTGCGCATGGCCTACCTTTCGGTGGTCGGCAGTCACAAGGTCAACGGCGTAGCCAAGCTGCATTCGGAGCTCATGCGCCGCACGATCTTCGCGGATTTCGCCGAGCTCTGGCCGGAGCGCTTCACGAACGTGACCAACGGCATTGCCGTGCGCCGCTGGCTGAAGCAGGCGAACCCGGGCCTTGCGGCGCTCATCACCGAGAAGCTCGGCTCGGCCTGGGAGAACGATCTCGAAGATCTCGAGCGGCTCAAGTGGGCCGTCGACGATCCGGAGTTCTGCCAACGGTTTCGCGAGATCAAGCAGGCGAACAAGCGGCGCCTGGCACGCACCATCGAGGACCTGCTGGGTGTGCGCGTAAGCGTCGATGCAATGTTCGACGTGCAGGTCAAGCGCATTCACGAGTACAAGCGCCAGCTGCTCAACCTGCTGCACGTGGTGGCGCGCTATCGACGCATCATCGAGAATCCTGCGGAGGACGTGGTGCCGCGCGTGGTCATCATTGCCGGCAAGGCCGCGCCCGGCTACCACGCTGCGAAAGCCATCATCAAGTTGATCAACAACGTGGCCCGTACCATCAACTCCGACGAGCGCGTCGGCGACAAGCTCAAGCTGTGTTTTCTGCCCGACTACGACGTTTCGCTCGCCGAGGAGATCATGCCGGCCGCGGATCTCTCCGAGCAGATCTCCACCGCGGGCATGGAGGCCTCCGGCACCGGCAACATGAAACTCGCGCTCAACGGCGCGCTCACCATTGGCACGCTCGACGGCGCCAACATCGAGATTCGCGATGCCGTCGGCGCGGACAACATTTTCATCTTCGGCTTGACCGCCGAGGAAGTGGTCGAGCGTCGCGCCCACGGCTACTCGCCCGGCCAGATCGTTGCGCAGAACGACGAGCTCAAAGGCGCCATCGAGCTCATCGAGTCCGGCTACTTTACGCCACACAATCTCTGGGACGCCAAGTCGGTCACCGACCGCCTGCTCGCCGACGGCGAGCACTTCCTGGTGATTGCGGATTACGAGGCGTACGCCGCCACGCAGGCGCGTGTCGACGAGTTGTATCGCGATCCGCAGGCGTGGACGCGCAAGGCCGTCATCAACGCATTGAGCATGGGGCCGTTCTCCAGCGACCGCAGCATTCGCGAATACGCCGATCACATCTGGGGCATCAAGCCGGTCATCTAGGCCGGTCATCCAGGCCTGCCATCCAGTCCCGTCATCGGGTCCGGGTCGGCCATGGCGGGACACCGGTGCGCCGCCCGGGCGCACGCCGCCGCGTCGCGAGGCGGGCCGCTGTCTGTAAAGAAAAACGCCACGACGGCGGACTGCGTCGATCCGCCACTTTTCAGCCCGCATGAGATGCGTCACCATCGTTGCCGATGAGCGCGCCCCATCCCCTTCCGGCGGATTACGCCTCCGCGGCCTTGCAGGCCGGCTTGCCCGGGCCGCTCGGCGCCACCTGGACGGGCGCCGGCGTGAATTTCGCGGTGTATGCGAGTGGCGCCTCGCGGGTCGACCTGTGCCTGTTCGATGCGCAGGGCGAGCGCGAGATCGCGCGCCTCGCATTGCCCGAGCGCAGCGATGGCGTGTGGCACGGCTTTCTGCCGGCACCGCATGGCATCCCGGGGCTGGTTTACGGTCTGCGCGCCTGGGGGCCACACGATCCTTCGCGAGGCCTGCGCTACAACGCGCACAAGCTGCTGCTCGACCCGTATGCCCGGTCGCTCGCCGGAAACTTCCGCTGGCATGACGCGTTGCTTGGCCAGACAACCGACGACGAGCCCAATTTCGCCGACAGCGCACCGTACGTGTACAAGGCACGCGTCATCGATGGCGCCTTCGACTGGGGCGACGATCGTCCGCCGGCGGTGCCATGGCGGGATACGGTCATCTACGAGCTGCATGTCAAGGGATTCACCCGACTGCATCCGCGGGTCGCGGAGCGCGAGCGTGGTACGTATCTCGGATTGGCGCATCCGGATGTGCTCGCCTATCTGCGCTCCCTGGGTGTGACCGCGGTGGAGCTGATGCCCGTGCAGGCGTTCGTGCCGGAGAAGTTCCTGGTCGACAAGGGGCTGGTGAACTACTGGGGTTACAGCTCGCTCGCGTGGTTCGCGCCCGCGCCGCAGTACGCGGTGCAGGATGCCGTGACCGAGTTCAAGACCATGGTCAAGGCGCTGCACGCCGCGGGCATCGAGGTGATCCTGGACGTGGTGTTCAATCACACCGTGGAGGGCAACGAGCACGGGCCGACGCTCAGCCTGCGCGGACTCGACAATGCCGCCTACTACAAGCTCGAGCCGGGCGATCTGCGCCGCTATGTGAATCGCACTGGTTGCGGCAACACCATTGCGGTGGGGCATGCGGTGGTGCGCTCGTTGATTCTCGATTGCATGCGCTATTGGGTCGAGGAGATGCACGTCGACGGTTTCCGCTTCGACCTGGCGGCCGTGCTTGGTCGGGACGACGAGCGCTTCCGTACCGATGCGGCGTTCTTCAAGGCCGTAGCCGCGGATCCGGCATTGCGCTATGTGAAGCTGATCGCCGAGCCGTGGGACATCGGCCCGGAAGGTTATCAGCTCGGACGGTTCCCCTCCGCCTGGGCGGAGTGGAACGACCTGTATCGCGACACCATGCGCGCGTTCTGGCGCGGCAACCCGGGCATTCTCGGGAGCTTCGCCGAGCGCTTCGCCGGTTCCAGCGACCTGTTCCGTGCCCGCGGACGCCGGCCCACCTCGAGTATCAACTACATCGCCTGTCACGACGGCTTCACGTTGTATGACGTCACCGCCTACAACGAGAAGCACAACGAGGCGAACCTCGAGAACAATCTCGACGGCCACAATCACAATCTGAGTTTCAACTGCGGCGTGGAAGGACCCACCGACGATCCTCAGGTTCTGGAGCTGCGCGAGCGGCAGGTCCGCAACATGCTGGCCACGCTGCTGCTTTCGCAAGGCGTGCCCATGCTGCAGGCCGGCGATGAGTTCGGCCGTACTCAGCATGGCAACAACAACGCCTACTGTCAGGATAACGAGCTCAGTTGGCTCGACTGGGACTTGGCGGCGCGCCGCGATTGGCTGGTCGGTTTCACCCGTCAACTGCTCCTGCTGCGTAAGCAGTCGGCGGGACTGCGGCGCGACACCTTTCTCAAGGGCGCGCGGCAGATCGATCGCGAGCACAAGGATGTGAGCTGGCGTCATCCCCTGGGTCATGAGCTGACTGCTGCCGATTGGGACGACGGGCACGCCCGTGCCATCGGGGTGTTGATCGGCCATGCTTTCTCCGACCCGCACGGCGTGCCCAATGGGCATCTGCTGTTCCTGTGCAACGCCGGGCACACGCCGGTGGATTTCCATCTGCCGGAGCCCAGGACCGGAGTCGTCTGGCAGATCGTTTTCGACACGGCGCATTGGTGTGACGAGGACCTCGGCAAGCGCATCGTGCAGGGTGGCGTCGCGAGCGTCGCGCCTCGATCCTGCGTGCTGCTGGCCGACGGCGATGCGCCGCTTTCGGTTCGTACCGGATTCCATCGCCCGCCATGAGCCGCGATCCTATCGAGCGACTCGCCGAGCTGCACGGCATCGGCTTGGGATATCACGACTATCGGGGCGCGTATCGGCAGACCTCCACCACGACTCAACGCAGGCTCCTCGAGGCGATGGGCCTGAATCTGAAGGACGAGCGAGGCGCGGCGCTCGCCATCGAGCAGCACGACACGGTGCACTGGATGAGGATGGTGCCCCCGGTGGTCACGGTCTACGTGGACGATCCAGTCCGCGTGCCGGTTTCCGTGCCGGAGCAGCTCGGCGCCCGCGAGGCAACGTGGCGCGTGGCACTCGAGGATGGGACGGAATCGGGCGGCACACTGCCGCTCGCCGGACTCGAAGTGATCGAGCGCGGCCAAGTGGACGGCCGCGATTTCGTGCGGGTCGCGCTGCCGCTGCCCGCGGGCCTGCCTGTGGGCTATCACCGCGTCAGCATCGCGCTCGATACCGGCCTGGCCGGTTCTCTGCGCCTGGTGCTCGCTCCGCGGCGTTGTCATGAGCCGGCCGTGCTGCAGGAAGGCGGGCGTGTTTGGGGCCTCTCGGTGCAGCTGTACTCGCTGCGCTCGCCGCGCAATTGGGGCATCGGCGATTTCGGCGATCTGTGCCGCTTGATAGAGCTGGCGACGCCGCTGGGCTGCGCCGTCATCGGCCTGAATCCGCTGCATGCGCTCATGCCCGCGAATCCCGAGCACGCCAGTCCGTACAGTCCGTCGAGCCGGCAGTTCCTGAACGTCCTGTACATCGACGTCGAACGCGTTCCGGAGTTTCGCGAGTGCGAGCCGGCGCGCGCCCACGTGGCGTCGTCCCGGTTCCAGGCGCTGCTCGCGCACTTGCGCGCCACGGCCAACGTCGACTATGCGCGTGTGGCCGCGGCCAAGTCCGAGGTATTGCGCATGGTGTATGCGCATTTCCGCCGCGTGCATCTCGAGCAGGGAACCGCGCGCGCGCTGGCCTTCCGCCGCTTCGTCGAGGCGCGCGGCGAGCCGCTGCAGCTGCACGCGACCTTCGACGCGTTGGATGCGCATCTGCGCCTGCAGGGGCCGCAGTATTGGGGTTGGCCGAGCTGGCCGGAAGAGTACCGCGACCACACCTCGCCTGCGGTGAACCGGTTTGCGCGCGAGCGGGTGGTCGACGTCGAGTATTTCGCCTACCTGCAATGGCTTGCCGAGGAGCAATTGCACGAAGCGCAGGCGCTGGCGTGTGCACTCGGCATGTCCATCGGGCTGTACGGTGACGTGGCCGTGGGTGCGAACCCGGGCGGCTCGGAAACCTGGGCGAACCGGCGCCTCTATACCCACGACGCGTCCATCGGGGCGCCCCCGGATGCGCTGGCGCTCAAGGGCCAGGATTGGGGTATTCCGCCGGCCAATCCGGCGGAGCTGGTGCTCCAGGAATACGCGCCCTTCATCGTCATGTTGCGCAACAACATGCGCTGCGTGGCAGCGCTGCGCATCGATCATGTCATGGCGCTCTACCGGCTCTGGTGGGTGCCGCGCGGTCTGAGCGCCACCGAGGGCGCGTACGTGCATTATCCGCTCGAGGATCTGGTTGCACTGGTCGCGCTCGAAAGCCAGCGCAATCGTTGCCTGGTCGTCGGCGAGGATCTGGGCACGGTGCCCAACGAAGTGCGCGTGGCCATGGAGCGCCACGGGCTGTATCACTACAAGGTGTTGTTGTTCGAGCAGGAGCGCGACGGACGCTTTCGGCTGCCGTCCGAGTATGTGCGCGGTGCGCTGGCGACCGTCACTACGCACGATCTGCCGACGCTGAAGGGCTGGTGGACCGAGCACGATCTGGCGTTGCGCGATCGCCTCGACATGTACCCGAGCAAGGAGTTCAAGCACGCTGCGCATGCCGCACGCGCCAACGAACGACGCGAGCTCATGCATGCGCTGGTGCGTGCCGGACTGTGGCATTGGGGCGAGCACGAGCGGCTGCCGGACTGGTCGCCTGCGCTGGCGCGCGCCGTGCAGGCTTTCCTGGGCCTGTCGGCCTCTCGTATCGCCCTCATGCA
>QGUO01000613.1 GCA_003242495.1 Pseudomonadota bacterium
CACCGGACGGGATTCTACGCCAGCGTTCGCGTCGTGGTACTCGTGCGGCGACACGCGCGCACGCTGCTGCGGCCCTTGCCTGCGGTACTGGCCTGCGGTACTGGCCCGCCGCCATCGTGCGCCCGGCAAGCCGGGTGCCGCGCAGCCATGCGCCGTGTGTATCCCCCGCCGAGTGTCCTCGTGGCGGCTGGCCGACGCTGCGCTCAGCTGCCGGTGTCGGCCTGCAGCTCGCGCTGGAAGAAGCGCAGCACCATTTCGTAGTAGTGCCGCCCGGTGTCCGGCATGCGGATCAGGCCGTGCTTGCCGCCCGGATAGGTCATCACCTGGAAGTGCTTGCCGAGCGTTTGCAGGCGCTGCATGAGCAGGGTGCTGTTCGTGAACAGCACATTGTCATCGGCCATGCCATGCACGAGCAGCAGGGCGCCGTGCAGCGCGTGTGCATGAGTCAGGACCGAGCTCGCGTCGTAGCCTTTCGTATTGTCCGCGGGCATGCCCAGGTAGCGCTCGGTGTAATGCGTGTCGTACAGGCGCCATTCGGTCACGGGTGCGCCGGCCACGCCGGCCCGGAAGACGTTCGTGGTGGTGAGCGCCATCAAGGCCATGTACCCGCCGTAGCTCCAGCCCATGATGCCGATGCGTTGCGGATCGACATACGGCTGAGTCTTGAGAAACTCCACCCCGCGCAGTTGATCGGCCACCTCGACATGGCCCAGCCGGCCGGCGATCGCCGTTTCGAACGCATTGCCGCGAAAACCCGAGCCGCGGTTGTCGAGGGTGAACACGACGAAGCCGTGTTGCGCCAGGACTTGGCGGAAATAGCCTTGCGCCGCGCGCGCGCCGCCCATCCAGTCCTCGCGCACATATTGGAAATGCGGGCCGCCATAGGTGTCCACCACCACCGGATAGCGCCGTCCCGGCTGCAAGTCGCGCGGTTTCAACAGTCGGTAATGCAGCCGTTGACCGTCTTCGGCCTCCAGCCAGCCGTATTCCTCGGTGACGTGACTCTCCAGCCAGGGGTGATAGGGGTGGTGCTCATCCAGCCGGTTGGCGATCAATTCGCGATGCAGCGAGCCATCGAGATTGCGCAGGCTGGCGCTCGGCGGCTGCGTCGGCGAGGACCACAGGTCCAGGTAACGATCCTCGCCGGGCACCAGGCGCGCATCGTGCCAGCCCGGCTCGCGCGAAATGCGGCGCACCGCCCCCGGATCGCGCGTGTCCAGCGACGTTGCATACAAATGCCGTTGCGTGGGTGAGGCCTCGTTCGCCAGGAAGTACACCAGGCCCTTGCGCTCATCGACCCCCACCAGTCCGGATTCGACACCGTCGCCGACCACCATCCATTCGCCCGCGGTGAGCGGCCGCAGCAGCCGGCCGTCGAGATCGTAGAGATAGAGGTGCTTGTAGCCGGTGCGGCGCGAGGCCCAGATGAAGGCCGGGCGCTGCTCGAGGAAATGCAGGTCGTCATGCAATTCCACCCAGTAATCGCTGCGCTCGGTGAACAGCGTGCGGTTTGCGCCCGTGTGCGCGTCCACCTTCAGGAAATCGAGCCGCTTCTGATCGCGTGACTGGCGCTGCACGGCAAGATGCCGCGAATCAGGAAACCAGGTGACGCGTGCGAGATAGATGTCGTCGCCCAGCGCGACCGGCTGCACGTCGCCGGAGTCGAGCTCGAGCACCTCGAGCGCCACCGAGGTGTTGGGCGTGCCCGCCGCGGGATAACGCTGCCGGTACGAGCGCGCGCCCGCGGCGTCGATCTCGAAACGCTCGACTTCCTGCACCGGAGCGTCGTCGATGCGCGTATAAGCAATGCGACGCTCGTCGGGCGACCACCAGTAGCCGGTGTCGCGGTCCATCTCCTCCTGGGCGATGAACTCGGCGACCCCATAC
>QGUO01000614.1 GCA_003242495.1 Pseudomonadota bacterium
AGGTCTCGTGCCTGATCGCGAGGTGCAGCCCATACAGCACCCATCCCTGTACGACGGCCGCCAGCAGAATCGACAGCCCTCCGGCGGTCGCTGTCCGGGCCGGTGCGGCATCGCTGCGCTCGGTGATCATGCTGTCCTCGTCGTTCGTTGGCGGCGGACCCGGAGCGCCCCGACGCAGGCTGTCAGGGCACATCGCGGGAATTATTCCAGGGCGGCGTGTCGGGGAGACCGCGATTGCGTCGCATTCCAGGCGCTGCTGCCGCGGACGCCCGTATCAAAGCACCTGGCGCTCCGCACGCGCGAGCAGCGCGCGGTCGTCGCGCTGCCAGGGATGGAAACGCGGGCGGTAAAAGCTCAAGTAAGCCGGCAGGATTCTGCGCAGCATGCCGGGCTTGCCAAACAGGAACCAGGCATAGCGGGCCCAGGTGCGCGGCGTGTTGAGACCGTCCTGGCGGAAGAAATCCGCCGCGTACTGCAGGTGCGAGTACCAGAGCAGCGCCGTCATCAACACCATGACCTTGCAGCGGATCTTCCAACGACGGAAGGTCGAGAGCCGCGCCGTGGCCGCAAGATAGGTGTCGAACGCCACGCCCTTGTGCTCGATTTCCTCGATGGCATGCCATTGCCAGAGGCGTCGCACATCGGCGGGCGCGCCCGCCAGCGGTTCACGTTCGGTGAGCAGGGCGCGCGCCATGATGGCCGTGAAGTGCTCGAGCGCGACCGTGACGGCGAGCTGTCCTATCGGGTGCCGCGCCCGTGCACGGTTCAACCGCTCGCGCAGATCGGCCTCCATGCGGCGGGTGTCGTAGCCGCTGCCCTTGATCAGGCGGTTGAACGCCGCATGCTCCCGGGTGTGCGCGGCTTCCTGATCGATGAAGCCGTCGACCTGCGCGCGCAGGGCCGGTGACAGACGCTCGCGGTAGCGCCGCACGCTCTCGATGAAGAAGGTCTCGCCTTGCGGAAACACCACCGACAGCGCGTTGTAGAAGGTGGTGGCCACGGGGTCGCCCCCATGCCACCAGCGCTGGCGCCCAGCGTGGCGATCGATGGTGAGCGGGCGCGGGGTCAGGGTCAGATCGGCAGGAGTCGGCGTCTTCATCAAGCAGGAGGCTGGAACGCGAGTCGCGGTCGCGGTTGCAAGCGGGACAAGCATCCAGGAAGTGTGCGCGCGGATCAACTGCGCGCGTCGGGGCCGGGCGCCGGGCTTTCCAGGCCCTGGCGGAGCTGCTGCCGGCGCCCTCGACGGCAGGGTCGTTCAGGGCCAGCTCCCGGCCCATCTGGCCGGCCCACCCTGACCCGGCATGGCCGGTCCAGCCTGAGGGTCGGTCCGCAGACGCCTGCGCGGGCCGTGCGCCCGCGCGGCGCCTGGCCGCTCGCCCTACTGATTCAGCCGGAAGGTCACGGGCAGCTCCTTCCACATGGCGGCGGGAACGCCGTCACGCGTGCGCTGTAGGTATTTTCCGCAGGTCGTGAATGTATACACCCGGCGCCGTCCGCCGACGCCGGACCGATCGCGTGGCCGGCGCTCAAGGTGCGAATCGACCGTGCGGGGCAGGGCCCGTGTGGCGCGCCGCGAGCGCGCCCGGGTGGGCGCCTGGTGGACGATGGGCGAGACGCGACCGGGCGCCTCCTCGGCGGCTGTCGACCGTCGGCTGCGCCGGGCACATGCGCTGCCGTACCTCGCGACGCCCGCAGGCGGCGCAACGAGCGCGCGCCCGGACCGCACATGATTGCGCCAGGCTTCGTATAAGATGGCGGGCCCTGCCGGCGGCCCCGATGGCGCCGTGTGAGCTCTGAGGCGTGACCAGGAGTATCGATTTGACCGAGAAGACCAACCCAGGCGCAGCGGCCGCGGATCCGGCGCGTGCCGGCGCGCCGTCCACCGA
>QGUO01000189.1 GCA_003242495.1 Pseudomonadota bacterium
TGCATCAGGCCGCGCCCCTTGACGCTCACCAGGCCGGCGTGGTGCGCGGCGATTTCGTTGAGACGCGCGGACATCACGCCGGCCTTGCGGCGCACTTCCGCGGCGAAGGTATCGTCGGACCAGAAATGCTCGATGGCTGCGGCGGCGGTCACGAACGCGTGATTGTTGCCGCGGAAGGTGCCGTTGTGCTCGCCCGGTTTCCACACATCGAGGTCGCGGCGAATGAGCGTCAATGCGAACGGCAGGCCCATGCCGCTCAGCGATTTCGAGAGCGTCACCATGTCGGGCTTCAGGCCCGCGGGCTCGAAGCTGAAGAAGGTGCCGGTGCGGCCGCAGCCTGCCTGGATGTCGTCGACGATGAGTAGAATGTCATGGCGACGGCACAGCGCTTCGAGGCCTTGCAGCCACTCGATGCGTGCAGCGTTCAGGCCGCCTTCACCCTGCACCGTCTCGACGATCACCGCGGCCGGATGATCGATGCCGCTGCTCGCGTCGCTGAGCGCCTTCTCGAGGTACTCGAGCGTGTCGACGTCCTCGCCGAGGTAGCCGTCGTAGGGCATGCGCATGCTGCCGGCGAGCGGCAGGCCGGCGCCGCCGCGGTGATGGGCATTGCCGGTCATGGCGAGCGCGCCGAGCGTGACGCCATGAAAGCCGTTGGTGAAGGCGATGACGCCATGCCGGCCGGTGTACTTGCGTGCCAGCTTGAGCGCGGCCTCGACCGCGTTGGCGCCGGTCGGGCCGGTGAACTGTGCGACATAGGACAGGCCGCGCGGTCGCAGGATGTGGGCCGAGAACTTCTCGAGGAACTCCGCCTTGGCGGCGGTGTGCAGATCGAGGCTATGTGCGATGCCTTGCTGCTCGATGTAATCGATTAGCGCACGGCGCAGCTGCGGGTGATTGTGTCCGTAGTTGAGACTGCCCGCGCCGGCGAGGAAGTCGAAATAGACGTTGCCTTGATCGTCGTGGATCCGCACGCCCTGCGCGCGGGTGAATACGGCCGGGAAGCTGCGCGCGTAACTGCGCACGCCCGATTCGTGCCTGGCGAAGGTGTCCCTGCGCGAAGCGACGGGCCGTATCATGCCGGTGGTTGTCATGCAGTTCTCCTGCGGTGGTAATCCGTCTGGGGGCGCGTGGTGAATGGGCCGATGCGCACCAGCATCTCGCTGGCGTGCCCGCCCTGAAAGTGGCGCTCGCGATCGAACATCGTTGCTTGGGTGAGCGGTGCCGCGAGCGCCCGCGCGAGGGAGGTGAACAAGGACCAGGAAGCCCGGTTGTCCGGCGTGATGGTGGTCTCCAGCGTGTCGACGCCGGCGCAGGCTTCGCGAGCGAGCAGCTCGAGGAGCATGCGTCGGGCGAGCCCGCGACCACGTGCCGGCGCGGACACCGCGACCTGCCACACGAACAGGGTGGCTGGACGTCGGGGCAGGCGATAGGCCGAGATGAAACCCGCGATCTGGCCGTCGACTTCTGCCAACACGCAGGTGTCGGCGAAATGCGAGCACTGCAGCAGGTTGCAGTAGAGTGAATTCCCGTCGAGCGGCGGGCACCTGGCGATCAGGTCGTGGACGGCTTTGCCGTCCTCGGCGGTCGGCGCCCGCAGATGCGGCTCACTGCTCGGCGGATGTGCGTCCGGTCCCGGTGGGGTCATCCAGATATTTCGATTAGCGAAGCAATGTGAGCGCCGGATGATAGAGAGTGAGACCCGTCCGTCAACCTTGGATATTGGAAAATTCCCGAATAACAGTGGGTTAACAGGCAGTCAATTTGACTTAGACCATCAAAGAACTTGAGTGACCATTGAATGCAGAATCGGATCGAAGAGCAGGTGCTGGTGGAGCTTCGACGCATCATTCGCGCCACGCATCTCAGTGCGAAGCACCTGGCGCGCGCCACGGGCCTGACGACTTCGCAGCTACTGGTGATGCAACTGTTGAAATCGCAAAAAGAGCTGTCGCCGCGCCAGATCGCCGACGCGATGAATCTGACGCAGGCCACGGTGACCACGCTGCTCGACCGGCTCCAGGAACGTGACCTGATCGACCGACGCCGCAGTGAGTCCGACCGGCGCAAGATGCGCGTGAAGCTCACCCCGGCGGGCGAGGCGCAGCTGCGCCAGGCGCCCCGATCGCTGCAGGAGCGCTTCCTCGAGCACTTTGCCGAGCTCGAGCGCTGGGAGCAGACGGCGATCCTCTCGGCGTTGCAGCGTGTCGCGTACCTGCTCGATGCCGCGTCGCTCGATGCCGCCGCGGTGCTTGACGTCGGCCAGCTCGACCGGCCGGCGGAGTAGTAGACAGATCGATCCCCACCGAGTGCGCCCGCTCACCGCGGGCGCATGGGCTGCGCGATCGGCATCGGGAGGCCGGCGCGCTCGTCGGCGCCAGGAGGAGGGCGGCGGGCGCGGAAGACGGCGACTGGGAAACAGCCGAACTAGGAAACAGCCGAACTAGAAACAGGCGAACTAGGAAGAAGTCGGCCCGCAGGCAGCGGGCGTCGCCAGCTCGATCGCGAGCTCGACGGCCGCCGCGAGACTGCCGGCCTGTGCGCGCCCCGAGCCTGCCAGGTCGAGCGCGGTGCCGTGGTCGACCGAGGTGCGCACGATCGGCAGGCCCAACGTGACGTTCACGGCATGGCCGAAGCCGGCATGCTTCAGCACGGGCAGGCCTTGGTCGTGGTACATGGCCAGCACGGCATCGGCCTGCGCCAGCATGTGCGGGGTGAAGGCCGTATCGGCCGGAGCCGGACCGATCAGGTGCATGCCCCCGGCGCGCAGGGTCTCCATCACCGGGATGATGGTGTCGATCTCCTCGTGCCCGAGATGGCCGGACTCGCCGGCGTGCGGATTCAAGCCGCACACCACGATGCGCGGGCGCGACAGCCCGAATCGCGTGCGCAGGTCGCGCTCGAGGATGCGTATCACCTCATCGAGCGATTCGCGCGTGATCGCGTCGCTCACGCGGCGCAGCGGCAGATGCGTCGTGGCAAGCGCCACGCGCAAGCCGCCGGCGACCAGCATCATGACCGGACGCGGCGCGCCGGTGAGCGTGGCGAGGTATTCGGTGTGCCCGGAGAACTCGATGCCGGCGTCGCAGACGACGCTTTTCTGGACGGGGGCGGTGACCATGGCGTCGAAGCGGCCGCGCACACAGCCCGCGACGGCCGCGTCGAGCAGGTCCAGAACGTAGCGCGCGTTGCGTGGATCGAGCACCCCGGCGCGTGCCTGCGCGGCGAGCGGATGGTGCCACACGGCGAGCGTGCCGGGTCGATGCCGGCCGGGAGGTGCCTCGGGCGTCCAGGCGCGCAGCTCGATGCCGGCGTGCAATTGCGCGGCGCGCGCTTCCAGCAGCGCACGGTCGGCCGCCACCACCAGCTCACAGGGCCACTCGCGCGCCGCCATGGCGATGCACAGGTCCGGCCCGATGCCGGCCGGCTCACCGGCGGTCACGACGATCCGGGGATGGAGCATGGAATGGGCCATGGCGCGCTGACTGCCGGGGAAGGGAAGGCCCGTGACGTCGCGTCCCGGGCCGCCCCATCGGTTACATGCGGTATTCGACGAACGCCTCGTCGCGCAGCCGTCGCAGCCAGAGCTCGGTCTCCTCCTCGGCCTTGGCTTCGCGAATCTGCGCGAAGGCCTGCTGGCGACGCATGTCGTCGGTGGCGTCGTGCATCCGCCGTCCGAGCACCTGCACGATGTGCCAGCCGTACTGGGTCTGGAAGGGCTCGCTGATCTCATTCTCCGCGAGCTCTTCGAGCTTGGCCTCGAATTCCGGCACGAACGTGCCGGGGCCGGCCCAGCCGAGATCGCCGCCGTCGGGCGCGGAGCCGGGATCCTGGGAGGTCACTGCGGCGATGGCCGCGAAGTCCTCGCCACCGTTGACGATGCGCTCGCGGATGTCCTTGAGCCTTTGCTCGACGGTGCGGTCGTCCTCGAGCTCGTTGGGGCGCAGCAGGATGTGCCGTGCATGCACCTGCGGGATGACCGCCTGCTGCAGGCCGCCGCGCACCTCGTTGAGCCGGAAGATATGGAAGCCGCTCGGCGTGCGGATCGGCTCGGAGACCTCGCCCGCGCGCATGGTGCCGACCAGGTCGGCCAGGATGGAGGGCAACTGTGTGCCGCGGCGCCAGCCGAGCGAGCCGCCTTCGATGTTGGTGGAACTGTCGGAGTAGGCGACGGCGAGCTGAGCGAAGTCCTCGCCGGCCACCGCGCGCTCGTAGAGCTCGCGCGCCTGTTTCTCGCGCGCTGCGACCTGCTCGGGGTCGGCCGCCACGGGTATCGAGAGCAGGATGTGCGAGACGTTGTACTCGGCATTGCGGTCCGGCGATTTCTGTTGACGGGCGAGCGCCTGCTCCAGCTCGCGCGGCGAGACGTTGATACGCGCCAGCACGTCGCGTTGGCGCAGCAGCTGCAGCGTCAGCGTGCGGCGCACGTCTTCGCGGTAGGTCCGGTAGTCGACGCCCTGCTGGGCGAGGGCGCGTGGCAGGTCCGCGAAGCTGATGCCGTTGTTGCGCGCCACTTCGTCGAGCGCGCCGTTGAGCATCTCGTCGGAGACATTGATGCCGAGACGTGCGGCACGCTGCAGCTGGATCTCCTCGATGATGAGCCGCTCGAGCACCTGCCGGCGCAGGATGTTGCGCGGCGGCAGCTCGGTGTTCTGCTCGCGCAGGCGCTGGATGATGGCGTCGGTCTGCTGATCGAGCTGGCTGGTGAGCACCACGCCGTCGTTGACGATGGCCGCGATCCGGTCGAGCAACACGCCGCGTGTCGACAGCTCGCGGGTCTGCGCACCGGCGACGCTGCCGGCCAGGAGGCCGACGAGGGCGGCGCACGTCAGGGTGAGCAACAGCAGGCCCTGGAACCACCGGGCGCGGCGCGCGGCGGCCGCGCGGTCCGCGGCAGGAAGCGGCGGTCGACCCCCGGCGGTCACCCTTACGGGGACCATCCCGGGGAAGCCCTCGAGAGCTTGGGGCCGGGCGACGGCAGACGGGAGATTCTTGCGGCGCATGGTCTCAGGCGTCATGGACTCGGGATCCGGGACTCGGACGGGGTCGGAGGTCGGGACGGGCGCGGGGCTTCATGGGATGTCGAGCATCTCCGCAGGCTGGGCGGAGTATCCTCGAATCGAGCGTTCCAGGAAAGCATCGGCGCTCACTCCGACACTCGACAAGCCGTTGAGTTCAAGCTGCAGCATGAAGCTGCTGTCCACGTCGCCGGCGCGGTTGCGCACGTAGCGACGGGTCACCGCCCGCAGCCGCCAGCAGCAGGAGCGGTACTCGAGGCCGGCGAGCTGATCGATGGTCTTTTCCTCGTCGAGCTCGTACACCATGCGCGCGTACAGGCTCCAATTGCGATGCACCGGCCAGGCCACCGAGCCCTCGACCTGCTCGAGGTCGCCGCGCCGGAAGCGGTAGCCCAGGTTCACCACGCTGTCGTACTTCGGCTGATAACGCACGCGCACCTCGCCCTTCTCGGAGCGGGTCTCCCCGGGGTCCCATTGCACGCCCATGCGCAGGTGCCAGTCGCGGTAGGCCGTCATCTCGACCTCGGCGATGATGTCGGAGTATTCCGTATCGTCGAGCGTCTCGCCGGGCAGACTCACCCGCGGCGTGCGGAAGTAGTACGCCTGGCCGACCGTGGCGGCGATGAACTGGCGTCCCGTGGCCGCGTCGATGAGCCGCGAGGTCAAGCCCACGCTCACCTGGTTGGCGTCGCTCAGCCGGTCGGCGCCCACATAACGATTGGTGCGAAACAGCTGGACCAGGTTGAGGTCCGCCAGGCCCGTGTCGAACACCGGCAGGTCGTCCTGGTTGCGGAAGGGCACGTACAGGTATTGCACGCGCGGCTCGAGGGTGTGCAGGCGTTGGCCGCGTGAGCCGCCGAACCTTTCGAGGGTGAGCCCCGCGTCGACGCTGAAAATGGGCGCCGAGCGGCTGGGCGAGTCATCCTGCCCGAGGGGCGTGTCGTCCAGCCGGTAGCCGGTGTAGCGCCAGCTGGCGGCAGGCTCGAGGTACAACCCCGCACTGCGCAGCGGCATGCGCACCTCGGGCGCCACGTCGAGGCGCAGGCCGGTGATGCCGTCGTTGCGCTGGAAGTTGGCGAGCTCGGCATCGAGTCCCAGGGTCAGCCCGAAGGGCCGGTCCGGCAGCCGTGCCGAGACGGCCAACTGCGGCAGCACCGTGTAGGGCCGATCCTCGCCGAGGATGGTCTCGTCGATGGTCTGGAAGTTCTGCGCGCGCAGGCTCGCGAACCATTCGCGCCCGAGATAGAGCAGGTTGGCCGAGCGGTTCAGAAAGCTGATGCTGGTGCCCTCCGGGCCGAGCCCGAAGTCCTCGAACCATTGCTCGTCGCTGGCGTTGGCCGCGTCGATGTCGAGGCGCAGCCGCTCGGTGAAATCCGAGCGGTTGACGAAGGTGACCAGGCTGCGCGCGTCGCCGAAGCGCCGGTCGTCCGGCAGGTACTCGGCATCGAGCTGCCCCTGCGCGAACGGCTCGAGCCAGCGGAACTCGGTGTCGAGCTTGGCGCCGCGGCGCGAGTACCAGGTGGGCACGAACGTCGCATCGTAGTTCGGCGCGATGTTCCAGTACCACGGCACCGAGAGCTGCGCGCCACTGCTGGAGGAGGTGCCGAAATTCGGATACAGGAAGCCGGACTTGCGCTCGTTGCCCACCGGGAAAGAGATGAAGGGGGCATACAGGATCGGAATGCCCTTGAAATCGAGCCGCACGTTGCGGCCGCTGCCGAGCCCGCCGCGCTGGTCGATGTCGATGTCCGAGGCGCGCAGCACCCAGTCGTCATTGCCGAGC
>QGUO01000615.1 GCA_003242495.1 Pseudomonadota bacterium
GGTGTGCCCTGGGCAGGGAGGCGCGCATGATTCCCCACCGGCGGCCCGCAGGCAACGGCCCGCCGGGCGGCGGGGCCCCGCGGCTCAGCCCTCCGTCGCGGGACTCACCACGATGCCGCCCTCACGCGCCTCCAGGCGCACCGTGATGGCATGCGGCCGGCGTAATTCCCGGCACTCGATCGGCCGGCGCGAGTCGTTGAAATAGGCTTTCACCAGATCCAGCACCGTGGCTGCCGGCTCGTGCAGGTCGGGCCGCTCCGGCGTATGACCGAACAGGCAGACGAGCCAGCTCTGCTTGCGCGCGCCCGCCGCGCGCAGTTCCTTGCAAAAACGATCCATCAGCAACAATCCCGAGCTCAAGGTACTGTCCGTCAGCTCGAGCGGTCGGTCCTGATCGGTGGCCACATACTTCAGGTGCAGCAGTCCGCCGGTGCCCTGGGTATCGTCGTGCACGCAGATCGCCACGGCCGCGTTGAGATCGGCGCGCAGGACACCGGCCTTCGCGACCCGATAAGTGTCCGGTGGAACGACGAGCTCGTGCGATTCCCCCATCCCGGCACTCCTGCCCCTCCAATGAACGAACAGCTCGATAGTGCCTGCACGCGCAGCCTTCGCGCCGGGCGCGCTTCACGGATTCGGCCGCGATCCAGCTCAGCTCCGCGCGCGCGGCTCGCTCCACCCCGTCAGGCGCGCGGCGGCGGCTTGCGCACCCCGCCGAACGTCAGGGCCGCGGTGGCGATGAACACCTCGCGCAGGAAACACACCAGCGCCGCCGCCAGGCTGAGCAGCGCGACCACGAATGTGACGGCGATGGGCATCGCCAGCTCGATGCCGAGCGCCGAGCTGACGAACAGCGTGGCGACCACCAGCGACACCAGCAGACCGGAGAGCACGCACAGCGCGATGGCGCGGTTGATGAGACCGGCACGCTGCGCGAGGCGCTTGAGATTGCGCTGCAGCTCGTCGGCCGTCTCGCGCGTGGCATGCGGCAGGCGCTCTTCCATGTAGCGGGCGCGATCGATGATGCGCGCGATGCGCGTGGCGAGCACATTGAGCGTCGCCCCGATCCCGGCCAGCAGGAACACGGGCGCCACGGCGAGCTGAATGACCTGGGCGATGCTCGTGACGTGCACGGACGTATTCATGGACTCCTTCGGCAGGGGCCGTGGCGCGTTGCCCCGTGCAACGCTCGTCCCCGCAGAGTACTCTCGGTCGTCCGCCCGAGCATCGTCAAGTCCCGGCGCAGCCGTGCCATGCCACCGGCCATGCAACCCTGCGCCGGCCCCCGGCGTCCAAACCGGAAGACGCCAGGCGGCGCGATCGACAACGAACGGGTGCCCGATCCGGCGCCATGCCTGAGGGAGGTCCAATGAGATACCTGAGACCCTTGTTGGTGAGCGCATTGCTGGCCACGCCCGCACTCGCCCCGCATGCCGCCTCCGATGTGTCCAAGGTGAACGGCTCGATCCATGTCTCCGCGGGCGAGACGACCGGTACCGTCTCCACCGTCAACGGCTCGATCCGCCTCGAGGAGAACGTCACCGCCCAGAACGTCGAGACCGTGAACGGTTCGATACACATCGGCCGCAGCGCCAGTGTGCAGCGCGTCGAGACCGTCAACGGCAAAATCATGCTCCTCGAGGACGTGCGCGCCCGCTCCATCGAGACGGTCAACGGTGGCATCACCTGTCACGAGAACGTGCGGATCGCCGGTGACCTGACCGCGGTCAACGGTGCGATCCGGCTGGAGCGCGGCGTCGATGTCGCCGGTGACGTCTCGAACGGCAGCGGTCAGATCGAGCTCGAGGGCGCACGCGTCGGCGGCATGCTCAGCAATACCCGAGGCGACATCCACATCGGCCGCGGCTCGC
>QGUO01000190.1 GCA_003242495.1 Pseudomonadota bacterium
CATGCAGGCGCGCCCTTCGGGCGGCTTTACGCCGTTGCTGTACGCGGCGCGCTGTGGGTGCGCAGAATGTGCACGCATCCTCCTGGACGCCGGCGCCGACGTGAATCTCAGCGATCCGGACGGCGTCACTCCTCTGCTGCTCGCCATCCTCAATTTCAATACCGACACCGCGGCGCTCCTGGTGGAGCGCGGGGCCGACGTGAACCGCTGGGACACCTGGGGACGCTCGGCGCTCTACGCGGCGGTGGACATGAACACGCTGCCCACCGGTGGCCGGGCGGATCGGCCCTCGCTCGACGCGACGACGGGCCTGGAGCTGATCGAGCAATTGCTCGAGGCCGGTGCGAATCCCAATCTGCAGCTCAAGTTGTTCCCGCCGTATCGCTCGTTGCGCGACGACCGCGGCGCAGACATGCTGCTCGGGATCGGCACCACCCCGCTGCTGCGTGCGGCCAAGGCGGGCGACGTGCCCGCCATGAAGCTGCTGCTGGCGCACGGCGCGCTCGTCGACCTGCCCACCGAGCGGGGCATCACCCCGCTGATGGCTGCCGCAGGCAACGGCTCGGCCTCGCTGGATACGCGCGGGCGCTACAAGACCGAGGCGCAGGCGGTCGAGGCGGTGGAACTGCTGATGGCGGCGGGCGCCGACGTCAACGCCCGCGACCGGAATGGCCAGACCGCGCTGCACGGCGCCGCGAGCTGGGGCTGGAACGAGATGGTGCGCACGCTGGTCGCGAGCGGCATCGACCTGCAGGCCCGGGATGCCTCCGGGCGCACGGCGGCGGACATCGCGCGCGGCTCCGCCACGACGTCCGGGCGCATGGCTGGTGGGCGTGCGCACCCGGAAACCGAGGCGCTGTTGCGTCAGCTCATGAGCGCCGCCAACGTTCCGGTCGCATCGCAAGTCCCATGAACGAGGCGCAGGCAACCAAGTTGCCGGCGCAGCTGGAGCTCAAGTGAACCGACGCGATGTATTGAGGCTGCTGCCGTCCGTGGCAGCGACGCTGGCGCTACCGGGTGCGGCGCTCGCCCGACGAAGGGGCTCGGACCTCGAGGTCACGGACCTCGGCGAGCGGCTGTTTCTCATCTCCGGTGGCGGCGGCAATGTCACGGTGTTCGATTCGCCCGAGGGCGCGTTGCTGGTGGACGGCGGCGCTGCGGAGCACGCCGCGGACATTCTGGAGTTGGTGCGCGCGCGCAGCCGCGCCGGCCGCGTGCACACACTCTTCAATACACACTGGCATCGGGACCAGACGGGCGCGAACCTGGCGCTCGGCTCCGCCGGCACGCGCATCGTGGCGCACGAGAACACCCGTTTGTGGATGTCGACCGAGGTGAACTGCAAATGGGAAGGGCGGGTGTATGAACGCCTGCCGGTCGAAGCGCATCCGAACGAGACGTTCTATACCTCGGGATCGCTGGACTTCGGTGGCGAGCGTATCGACTACGGCTACCTGCCGCAGGCGCACACCGACGGCGACATTTACGTGTTCTTCCGTGAAGCGAACGTGCTGGTGTGCGGCGATGTGATCGCCAGCGACGCCTGGCCGGTGATCGATTGGACCACGCACGGCTGGATCGGCGGGCTGGTGGACGCGACGCAGACGCTGCTCGAGCTCGGCGATGCCAACACCAAGTTCGTCCCCGGCAAGGGCAGGGTGCTGTCGCGCGCGGACGTGCAGACCCTGCACGAGGTGCTCGCCACGATGAAACAGCGGCTCGCCCGACTGCTTGCCCAGGGCATGAGTGTGCAGGACATGATCGAGGCGGCGCCGGCCCGGGAGTTCGAGGCGCGCTGGGGCGATCCGAGCCTGTTCATCGCCAATGCCTACCCTGGCATGGTGGCCCGTTATACGCAGCTGGGCGTCTCTATCGTCTGAGCCGCTGCGAGCGCGGCGCGGCTAGCTCTCCGCGCACTCCTGCGCCGCGAGCTCGGCGTTGGTCAGTGCGACCGCGCGCTTGGCCGCGGCATTCTCCGGCGTGCAGATGACCACGCGGATGTTGGGGTGGCCATCGGGCACGGACGAATTGTGCTCGAATGCGAGCTCGCCGAAGCGCGGATGCGTGAAGCAGTGCACGCCGTAGGAGCGCAGCGTGAACTCCGGGATGCGCCACAGGCGCTTGAACAGCGGCGAGGCCATGCTCAGGGAGCGCACCAGCGCTTCGAACCGGGGATCGTCCGCGCAGCGGCTGTTGTCGAATCGCAGCCGCGCGACCAGTCGCCGCGCCATGTTCTCGAACTGCGCCGGCGTCATGTGCTGCACCGGGCGGGTGAACAGTATCTTGAGCAGGTTGCGCTCTTCCGGCGGATACTCGGCGTAGTCGCGAAAGATCACCGAGTTGACCCGATTCCAGGCGAGCACGTCCCAACGCAGGTTCAAGGCGACCGCCGGCACGTTCAGGGCATGGACCATGCGCACGATCTCGGGAGGCACTTCGGGGCGCTGCTCGCGAGGGGTACGCGGCGGGCGGTGCTGCACGAGCAGGAACAGGTAGGTGCGCTCGTCGTCCGTCAGTCGGAAGGTCTGGCACAGCCGTTCGAGCACCTCGTCGGACACGCGCATGTCGCGCCCCTGCTCGAGCCAGGTGTACCAGGATGCGCTCACCCCTGACAGCGCGGCAACGTCCTCGCGCCGCAGACCGCCGGTGCGCTTGCGCTGCGGCTGGGGAAGGCCGAGATCGGCCGGGTTGATGCGTGCCCGGCACATGCGCAGGAACTCCGAACGCTGATTGTCGACGGCCGAGCGCAGGCGCCGGCGTGTCGTGCCAGCGCTCACCGCCCGCTCGGCATGCCGCGCGCCGCCGTCGTGGACCTCTTCACTCATCTCTGGCTGTCCACCCCCGATAGGTGCTGAAAATGCCTGGTATCGACACTACCAGCTTTGTGTCAGCATGTTGAACGTCGTTGCGGCGCATGCGCCGTACTGGACAGGCCGTCCGACGGACTGCCTTGGATTCTCGTAAGACCGGTATATTCCGCTCAATTCCAGACACGAGTCAAAGGGGAGGGCGGCTCGGGGCGGTTTCCGCCGCCTTGACGCGCATGCGTCGCGCGATCCGGGTGCTGCGTATGCCGTGCCGTTCCGGGGATTGCGGTGCCGGACAGGGCTGCGAGCGCGCCGCAGGCGCGGGAATCCGGGTGCTCGGTCCGGTGCGGGACCAGGCAACACCGTGCAGGCCTGCCGCCCGCCACACGTCGCGGGACGGGTGCTACGATCCGGGCCGCCTGCGGTGGCCGCGTCACAGGGGGAAGCATGAGCAGGGTCGTACGCTTTCACGAGCCGGGTGGACCGGAGGTGCTGCGCATCGAGGAGCAGGAGGTCGGCGCGCCGGGTCCGGGCGAAGTGCGCATTCGAGTCCAGGCGATCGGGCTGAATCGCTCCGAAGCATTGTTCCGGCGCGGCGAGTATTTCCGGCCGACGTATCCGAGTCTCATCGGATACGAGGCCTCGGGAGAAGTCGAGGCGCTCGGCGAGGGGGTGGCGGGCTTCGAGCCCGGTCAGCGGGTGTGCGTCCTGCCGACGTTCAAACTGGGTGAGTATGGCGTGTACGCCGAACGCGCCATCGTGCCGGCGCGCAGCGTGTTGCCGGCGCCACCCGGCCTGTCGCCCGTGCAGGCCGCCGCCGTCTGGATGCCGTACTTCACCGCCTATGCCATCGTCGAAGTCGGTCGGATCACGCTGGGTGACTACGTCCTTCTGCCTGCTGCGTCGAGCAGCGTCGGGCTGGCCGCGATTCAGCTCGCGAACTGGGCGGGGGCCGTGCCGATCGCCGCCACGCGTCGCAGCGTCAAGGCACCAGCGCTCCGCGCGCACGGTGCACGCCATGTCGTCGCGACCGAGGAAGTCGACCTGGTGGCCGAGGTGATGCGCATCACGCATGGAAAGGGCGCTCGCGTGGTGTTCGACCCGGTGGGCGGACCCTACGTCGAAACACTTGCCCAGGCGATGGCCGGGGAAGGCATTCTCCTGATCTATGGCAGTCTGAGCGGCCAGCCCACGCCGCATCCGCACTGGAGCTCAGCGTTCAAGGAACTGAGCGTCCGCAGCTGGGTCGCCTCGTCCATCTGGGGAAAACCGGACCGCTTCGCACAGGTGCGGGACGTGATTTTGCACGGGCTGGCGCAGGGTCACCTCGAGCCCGTCATTGCCAGGACGTTCCCGTTCGAGGAGATCGTCGAGGCGCATCGCTACCTGGAGTCGAACCAGCAGATCGGCAAGATCGTCGTGACCGTCGGGCAGACCTAGCGGTCAACGCTCATCGAAGAACGAGCGCACCGCGGCGAGGCAGAAGGGCGGCACCAGCGCGCTGTGGTAGGCATCGGCGACGGCCGAGATGCCGCCGTCCTCGGCCCCGTCAGCGACCGCAGCCCCGGCGACGGCTTGCTTCGCCGTCGCGAATGCTTGCTTGATCGGCGCGCGCGGATCATCGGTCGACGGTTCGCTGTCCACGTCCAGGACTTCCACCGGCGCCGCGGGCGCGGTTGCGGACCAGTAGCCTTGCATGAGCTGCGTGTTGAGATACAACACGGTCGGATCCTCGTTGCCTGCGCAAAGCAGCACCGGTGCTTGCGGCGCCCAGTTGCGCAGATCGTTCGCCTTCAGCGCCATGCGCAATGCATTGCGGGGATCTGCGGCGGGCGCACCGTCCGTGGTATCCGGAAAGCCGCCGTCGGGGTGCGCCTGCGCGTCCTGCAGGTAGCCGAGGCGGAAAGTGTTCTCGACCAGCGGCTGCTCACCGAAGCCGCGCGCAAACACGTGCGCCAGCGCGGCGGGCTCGGTCGCTGGTGTAAACGGCGCATAGGCCGGTTGGGGCGGTGTGCTGCTGAACAGATGCGCCGGCGGCAGTCGACCCTGCGCGAACAGGTCCGCGCGCGTGCCATCGGTCGGCAGGATGTTCTCGATGTCCGCCGCATACTCCGCCGCGAACAGCTCCGTCGGCTGCGTGTAGAGGTTGCCGTAGGCGCGCTGGTACCCGGTGACCAGGTAAGCGAACAGCAGCGGCGCGCTGGACGGCACCTGGCCTTGGAAAACCGCGTCGCCGAAGGCTGCCAGGGCGTAGGGGCCGGACATGGGCGCGGATGCGTCCACGCGTTGCCCGCTCTCCTGAAGCAGCCGATGGGTGGCCATCGCGACGTGGCCGCCCTCCGAGTAGCCCGTGATGAACAGTTCGCCGGAAGCCGTCACGCCCGACCCTGCCCCGCCCGACAGCGCGCTGCGCGCGGCCTCGAGCGCGTCCACGGCATCCTTCGATTGTTGGTCGGCATGCAGGTAGGGGTGGTAGTCGAGGGTCGAATCGCCGAGACCTGCGTAGTTGGGGGCGACCACGATATAACCCTGGGCAGCGAATGCCGTGGCAATCAGCAGCCCCTCGACGTTGTCCTCGTCGGACAGGTCGGCAATGTCATAGGCGCGCTCCACGACGGTGCCATGCGCGTACACGACCAGGGGGCGGGTGCCCTGGCAGGCTGCGCCCTCCCCGGCGGGCGTCATGAGCGCAGCGCTCGAGGTGATCGGTGCATCGTGCGGATCGACTGTCTGGTAGCGCAGTCGATGGACTTCGACACCGCATTCAGGATCCGCGATCAGCTCGAGCAGCAGTTGCGCGCTCGATCTCACACTGGCCTGTGCGAACAGCTCGGCCGCCGTCAGCGGGGCGAGCGGCTGCGGCGCTGCCAGCAGCGTCCCGCGCTCCGGCGGAGGCGGCGCGGGTTCCGCTGGCTCCTCGCCGCTTCCGGAGCTGCATGCGCCCAGGATGGCGCAGGTCAGCGCTGCGCAGGCAAGTCGCGGGGAACAGGGCATCGGCCGGGCCTCGCATCCACCGAACAGACGCCTAACGCGCGAACCGGCAAATTGGTCTCGGCAAGCGGTATAAAATTCTTACACGATATCCGACCGCCGATCCTCGGTCTGCGCGTCGGCGCGAGGTTTGAGAAACCGTCATCGTCATGCTGCGCTCGATCCGCACACTGGTCTCATTGGTCCTGCTCAGTGTCCTGTGCGGCTGTGCACCGCCGCCGGAGCTCACGGCATCCGAGGAGGAACTGGTGCGTCACTGCCTCGAGCTGAGCTTCAAGCAAGAGACCGCGCCCGAGTGCGCGCCGGTCACCCGGCCGATGCAGAAGGCGTTTCTGGACAAGCATCCCGATTTCTATGAGCGGCTCGTTGCCGAGCGCAAGGCGTTCGTCGAAGCGCGCATCGCCGAGGATGTGCGCCGGCGCGAGACACTGAATCAATGTGTCGACGCTCACGAGGCCGGCAGCTCGCAGCCGCCCGCGTGCGAGAAGTTCACGGCGCACGAGATCGAGCGCGCCATCGAGGATCGCCGCCTCAGGCGCTGTGCGCAGGCGCGGCTGGATGGGTTGGCCGATGCGCAGCAGCATTGCGAAGGATGGTCAGAGCGCGACATCGAGGACGAGGTGCGCATGGAGCGGGTCAGGCGCGAGAGCCGACGCCAGTCCAGGCGATCCGGCCAAGCGCGGTGCAGCCGGCCGGTCCTGGAATGCGCCTGGCGCATCGCCGGCTCGCGTCGTACTGGATGGCGCTTCGGTGCGACAGCGGCGGGCGCCCGGTCGATCGAGAAGCACCGGGCGGGCAGGCCCCATGGCGCACCGCGATGGGGCGCATCCGGCCGAGGCGCATCCTTGCGCCCGAGCCACGCGTGCCGTGGCCGGCCGGTTGCGCCTCAGGTCACGCTTGCGGCGTCGTGGCAGCAGGCATCAGCTCCCGGATGAACGGGGGCAGGACGAAGGCTGCCTTGTGCATCTCCGGCGTGTAGTAG
>QGUO01000191.1 GCA_003242495.1 Pseudomonadota bacterium
ATCTCGAACGTCGCACGGCATACCGCGCCGCACACCTGCGTGCGGCCTGGGAGGCGCATACGCGCGGTGAGCTCGTGCTGGCAGGCGCCTTCGCGGATCCGGCGGACGGCGCCGTGCTGTTGTTCGAGGCCGATTCGCCCGAGCCGGCGGAGCGATTCGCCCGGGCCGATCCGTACGTGCGCCACGGTCTGGTGACACGCTGGTGGGTGCGGGCCTGGACGACCGTCGTGGGCGAGCGCGCCCAGCAGCCGGTGGTGCCCGAGGACTAGGCGGGCCGTTCCGCAGGAACCGAGCGTCCGGTCAGCGCTCCCATCCAAGGTCGATGAACCGTCCGGGCCAGACATCTGCGAGCGAGGCCGGGCACGTGACGGCGGCCATTCAGCGGGCGCTCGGACTGGGCCGCCCGCCGCGGGCTGCCGGTCGCGTGGGAGGCGGCTCGATCAATCGCTGTTTGCGCTACGAGACCGAGCGCGGACCCGTGTTCGTGAAGCTCGCCGGCGCACCGGCCATGTCGATGTTCGAGGCCGAGGCGGCCGGTCTCGCCGCCTTGTCGCAGGCACGGGCCGTGCGCGTGCCGCAGGTGCTGGCCTGCGTGGCAGACGGCGATCTCGCGTTACTCATCCTGGAGTGGCTCGAGCTCGGCCCGCCCACGCGCGCCGGCGACGTTCTGTTCGGCGAGCAGCTCGCTCGCCAGCACGGCCACACGGAGCGGCATTTCGGCTGGCACCGCGACAACACCCTCGGCACGACTCCGCAGCACAACGCCTGGTGCGAGGACTGGATCGGATTCCTGCGCACGCGGCGCTTCGGGCCGCAGCTCGATCTCGCCGAGCGCAACGGTGCGGATGGGCGTGTGCTCGATCGGGGACGACGCCTGTGCGAGCGCCTGTCGGCATTTTTCGAAGGCTACCGGCCGCAACCGTCCCTGTTGCACGGCGACCTGTGGGCCGGCAACCGGGCACAGGCTCGCAACGGCGATCCCGTGGTGTTCGATCCCGCGGTGTATTTCGGCGATCGCGAGGCGGACATCGCCATGACGCGGCTGTTCGGCGGCTTCGGTCCGGATTTCTACGCCGCATACCACGCGACCTGGCCGCTCGACGCCGGTGCGCCTGCGCGCAGCACGCTGTACAACCTGTACCACGTGCTCAATCACTTCAACCTGTTCGGCGGTGGCTACCTGCGCCAGGCACGCTCGATGATCGACGAGCTGCTCGCGCAAGCGGGCGCGTGAGCCCTCACGGCAATCCGCGGCTCAGGCCTCCTCCTCGAGCACCTCGAGCAGGGCCTTGGTGACGAGCTTGCGGGCGAAGCGCTCCTTGAGCGACCTCGGACGATCGAGGCTCATGCGGGTGAGGTAGGGCTCGACGCGCGCCGGCGTCGGCGCGAACAGGGCGGACACCGCGGTGCGCGTGCGGCGTGTGGCAAGGTTTGCCTGCAGCCGCTTGAGCGCCTTGGCAAGCAGGTTCTCCTCCGGCGTCATGTCGCTGCCGAACGGCAGCTCCTCGAACAGGCCGCGCTCGCGCCACGGGGCGAGACGCTCGCGCAGCGCGTCGGGAGTGTTGTGCCGCCGGGATTCAGGGATGCGAAAGTCCGGCGGCAGCTTGCCCGCCCGCTTGGCCGCCGCGACGAAGGTGTCCTGGAATCGCGCGTCCATCACGCCGACCAGCGCCTCGGCGACTTCGCGATCGGTTTTGCCGCGCAGATCGGCGATGCCGTACTCGGTCACGACGATATCGCGTAAATGGCGCGGCACCGTCGTATGGCCATAGTTCCAGAGAATGTTCGAGGAGGTTTCGCCCCCGGAGGTGCGTGTCGCGCGTACGCACAGGATGGAACGCGCCTCGGGCAGCGCGTGGGCCATGGTCGCGAAGTTATACTGGCCGCCCACGCCGCTCACCACACGACCGTCGGCGAGCGCGTCCGATACCGCTGCGCCCAACCCGGTCATCATCATTGCCGTGTTGATGAAGCGGGCGTGCCGGCGCTGCGCGACCTTCAGCTCCCATTCGTGCCCGTAAAGCTCGTTGATGAAGCCGATGCTGCGCATGGCGAACAGTCGGCGCTCCTCGGCCGGCAGCTCGCGCAGCCGGGCGTAGAAGGCCTTCGGCCCGAGGAAAAATCCCGCATCGAGCAGCACGCCACCGCGCAGACGATCGCCGAGACAGCTCGCGGCGATGGCGGCCCGCTGCGCAGGGTCCGTGAAGCTGGCGGACAGCACGCGCCCGTCCGGCGCGATGAGCATGCCTTTTTCGTAGCGCACATCGTCGCGGAACAGCCCGGCCTCGCGAAACTCGTTGAACTCGGCGAACGACATGCGGCGCATTCCCGTGGCGCTGAGCGCCTCCAGGGTGCGCAGGCTTACGTTCTCGTCGATGTGGCGCTCGTCGAGCAGTCGCTGCAGGCGGGCGTTCGGGTAGACGCGCCGCTTCAGAATGCCGGCGCGGTACAGATCGAGAAAGCAGTCCGCCAGCATTTCCGAGCAGCCGTACAGGCCGCGCTCGAACGGCGCGGTGCCGCCTTCGGTTTCGATCAGCCGTCGCTGGCTCGAGAGAATGCCGCTGGCCTCGATGATCTCGCGATACAGCGCCGGCTGCTGGTGGCGCAGCATGAGCGCGTGCGCGACGGCATCGGCGAGTTCGCCGATCCCGAGCTGCAGCGTGCCGCCATCGCGCACCAGGGTGCTCACGTTGAGTGCCATCGCGTGCTCGGTCAATGAGAGCGGCGGGTTCGGCGGACAGAACAGCGGAAAGGGTGCGCCTGGCGGCTCCAGCAGGAAATCGAAGGTGTTGGCCGCGACCAGGGCATCGCCGTACATGAAGGGCAGCTCACTGTGCAGTTGGCCGATGAGGGCGAACGGCCGGCCGCTCGCGCGCATGGCTGCAATCTGCGGCAGCAGGTCGGTGGTGAGGTCCGGGTTCGATCCCAGGCTGAGCAGGCCCGGCGGAACCTCGCCGGCAGGCGGCGGGGCGACCAGCTGGGCGACGACGTTCAACCCCCTTTGCAGGGCATCGCGCACCACGTGGGTGTAGTTGGCGCTGAGATAATTCTGCTGCAGGTGTGTGTCCGCGAGCCATGCGCCCGGCTCGAGGAAGAACTCGATCACTCGAACGTTCCTCGGCAGGCGTCGCTCCTCGAGCATCTGCACGTATTCCAGCTCGGGATAGTCGCCGAACACCCGGCGGGAGAACGGTTCGATGAAGCGCCGCTCGAGGTCGCTGCGCGCGCGCGGCAACCGCAGCGACAGCGCCGTGAGGATGGTGAGCTCGAGGCTCGGGTCGCGCGCCGCGCGGCGCACGAAGGCGTTGACCAGCGGGTTGGGCTTGCCGATGCCCACGGGCAGGCCGAGCACGATGCGCTTGCCCACGCGCCGCAACGTGGTCTCTACGCAAGCTTCGGGATCGGTGAGTCGGACGGGCACACGAGGGTTCATCGCGCGCCAATTTACAAGAATTCGCGTGGCACGCACACCGGCCGCGTCGTCGAGCGCGACCGGCTTCACTTTCCCGTGGTCGACACGTGTGTCACAGTGACGCATCGCAAGGTCGCTGGCACGACGGGCCAACAATGCTGGCAAACTCGGGCTACATCATCGGCACCATGGTCGTCTACATGTGTGCCTGTCTGCTGATCGGCTTCATTGCCTGGCGACGCACGCACGATCTCTCGGATTTCATCCTCGGGGGGCGCTCCCTCGGCAGCTGGGTGACGGCGCTCAGCGCGCAGGCCACTGACATGAGCGGCTGGCTGCTCATGGGACTGCCCGGTCTCGCTTACGCCACCGGGCTCGATGCCTTCTGGATGGCGCTCGGTATCGCGCTCGGCACGTGGGCGAACTGGCGCTTCGTGGCACCGCGGCTGCGCGCGCGCACCGAGGCGCTCGACGACTCGCTGACGCTGCCGGATTATTTCGAGCGTCGTTTCGACGATTCGAGTCGCCTGCTGCGCACCATCTCGGCGCTGCTCATTCTGGTGTTCTTCACGTTCTATACGAGCTCGGGATTCGTGGCCGCGGGCCGGCTGTTCCAGACCCTGTTCGGACTGGAATATGGGTGGGCGATGTTCTGGGGCAGCATCGTCATGCTGGCGTACACCTTTTTCGGTGGCTTTCTTGCGGTGAGCTGGTCGGACGTGCTGCAGGGCACGCTGATGTTCGTTGCGCTGGTGTTGGTGGCCGTGGTGGGCCTGGCGCTCGCGGGCGGCGTGAATGAAACCCTGGCCGCGCTGCAGGCGCGCAGTTCCGCGCTGCCCGACCCGTTGGCCGGCGCCGGCGGCCAGGCCTTGGGCGCGCTCGGCGTGATCTCCATGCTCGCCTGGGGCCTGGGCTATCCCGGGCAGCCGCATGTGCTGGCGCGCTTCATGGCGATCCGCTCGCCCGTCGAGCTCACCACGTCACGGCGCGTGGCCATGACCTGGGTGATCATCACCCTGCTCTCGGCGGTGATGGTCGGCCTCACCGGCGTGCTGGTGCTTACCGAGCCGCTCACCGGGGCGAACGTCGAGCGCGTATTCATTCTCATGTCGACCACGCTGTTGCATCCGGTGCTGGCGGGTGTCTGCCTGTCGGGCATCCTCGCGGCGGTCATGAGCACCGCCGCCGCACAGCTGCTGGTCGCCTCCTCGGCGTTCGCCCAGGACATCTACAAGGGACTGCTGCGCGGCCATGCCGTCGGCCGCGAGCTGCTGTGGGTAGGGCGAGGCGCCGTGCTGGCGATTGCCGTGCTCGCGTTCCTGATGGCGCTCGATCCGCAGAGCACGGTGCTCGATCTGGTGGCTTGGGCCTGGGCCGGCTTCGGTGCGGCTTTCGGCCCGGCCATCGTTCTCTCGCTCTATTGGCCGCGCATGACGCGGACCGCGGCGCTCGCCGGCATGATCGTCGGCGGCGCGACCGTGATCCTCTGGCAGGGTAGCAGCGGCGGGATCTTCGAGCTGTACGAGATCGTGCCGGGAGTCGTGTTCTCGACGCTTGCGATCTGGCTGGTCAGCCTGGGTTCAAACGCAAGGCGAACTGGATCCTGACGTCGTTCGACACCCATTGGGTGTCCTGCCACTCTCCCTGGCCGACGCCGAAATCCAGCCGCTTGAGCGCCGCGGAGCCACGCAGCCAGGCAGCGCCGCCCTGTTCCTCGAACGTGAACTGCAGGGGGACGGGTCGGGTCACGCCGCGCATGGTGAGCTGCCCGTTGGCGGTGTACTTGCCACCGCCGAGCGACTTGAAGTCCTCGGCGACATAACGCGCCGTGGGGTGCGTCCGCACCGCGAACAGGTCCGGTCCCTTGATGATGCCGTCACGCTCGGCGTCCTTGGTGTTCACGGACGCCATGTCGATCGTCACATCGAAACGGCTCGAGCCGAGGTTCTTCGGATCGAAGGCGATGTCGGCCGTGAAACGCTCGAATGCGCCGGTGAACTCCGCACCGGCCTGTACGCCGACGAAGGTCAGCGTGCTCTGTTGCGGCTGCATGCTCCATTGCGCGGACGCGTACGCGACACCCAGCGCCAGGGCGAGCAGGGCGGAGAGGGTCAATGTGTGCTTGCGGATCATAAGGCCTCTGAAAATCGGGGCAGCCGATGCCATGACGATGTCAGGTTTCGTCCTTGAGCTTCATCGGCAGCATTCTACGCAGGACATTGTCGCGTCGGAAGAAGTGGTGCTGGAGCGCTGCCGCGGCGTGCACCAGCGCCACCCAGAACAGCAGCGCGGCCGCGGCTGCATGCGCATCCCGCAGCCATTCGTAAAGCGTCGGGTCGGGCTGCACCAGGTCCGGCAGCGTCACCAGGTTGAACCAGCTCACCGGGAAATTGCGCGCGGAGGACATGGTCCAGCCGAGCAGTGGAATGATCAACAACAAAGCGTACAGCAGGAAGTGCGAGGCGGAGCCGGCAATGCGCTGCCAGGCAGGCGTGTCCGACGGCGAGGCCGGCACCGGGTTCAGCCAACGCCAGGCGAGCCGCAAGACGGCGAGCCCGAAGATCGTCATGCCGACCGACTTGTGCTGCGCGAGGACTGCCAGCTTCGCCAGGCCGAGCGGCAGCGCCTCGGCCTTGTTGGCCAGCACGAACTGCGTGATGATGAGTGCGACGATGATCCAGTGAAAGAGCTGCGCCACGACGCCGTAGCGCGTTTCTGTGTTCCTGAGGTGCATGCAACCTATACCCGTCGACTTCGATGCGGCGGCGCACGAGGCGCTGATCAGGGGCGAGTTTAAGACATTCGCGGCGCGCGGATGGCCAGATTCATGAAAATCATGGCTTCTATGCGGGTGCTCGCCGTCAGCGCGGTGGTCATGTTCGCGCTCGGCGCGTGCTCGGGCGCCGGGCCGGAACGCCCGGCTTCGGCGCCGGCGCCGCGCCCGTCGCCGCCCGAGATCGTGGGCGCGACCTCGTATGCGGTGAACGCAGCAGACTCGGCGGTGCACATCCTGGTCCGGCGCGGCGGCTTGCTCGCTCGATTCGGCCACGATCATGTCGTGACTTCCAGGTCCGTGACCGGTCGCCTATGGCTGCGCCCCGGGGTGCGGGGCTCGGGATTCGAGCTCGGCTTTCCGGTGGGCGAGCTGATCGTCGACGACCCCGAGACGCGGCGCCTGGCCGGTGCGGAGTTCGGGACGAGCCTGTCCGCTGCCGACCGGGAGGGTACGCGCAGGAACATGCTTGGCGCGGCCGTGCTCGACGCCGGGCGTCACCCCAGGGTCGAGCTGCGCTCGAGCGCCGTGTCCGGCAGCCTGCCCAAGGTCACCGCGCAGACCTGGATCACCCTCAGG
>QGUO01000192.1 GCA_003242495.1 Pseudomonadota bacterium
TTTGCGAAATGGTTCGGGCGCGGGTCCCCGGCCGCCGCACTGGTCAGTGACGGGCAGGGGGACAGCCCCGCCGAGAAGGCCGGGCTCATGGCCGGCGACGTGATTCTGAGCGTGAACGGTGAGCCCATCGAGCAGTTCGGCGAGGTCTCGGCGATCGTCTCCAGCATGCGCCCCGGCAGCGAGGCGCACCTCGGGGTATGGCGCGATCGCAAGGAGATCGAGATCGACGTGCGCGTGGCCGAGCTCGAGGAAGAACCGGCGCGCACCGCGTCGCAGGAATCGAAACAGAAGGGTGCGCAGCTCGGCATGGTGGTGCGTCCGCTCAGTGACCAGGAGCGACGACAGCTCGACAGCGACGCCGGCGTGGTCGTCGAGCAGGTGAGCGGCCCCGCCGCCCTGGCCGGCGTACAGCCGGGCGACATCATCGTCGGCGTGAACGGCGAGCCGCTCGAGTCGGTGGACGAGCTGCGCGAAGCCGTGGAGCAGGCCGATGAGAGCGTGGCGTTGCTCGTTCGACGCGGTGACGCACAGCTATTCATCCCGGTGCGCGTGGGCTGACGCCGGGCGTTCGCGCGACGTGCGAGGAACTCCGGCGTCGGGCAAATCATTCGTCCCTGGCGGATGGCGTCGCCCCGGGGGGTTGTGCCGTCGAATCGGCGGGCGTTGTCATCGTCGCAAGCCCTGCGTGGCGTGGCCGGCCGTGCGCGAGGTGCCCATGTCGATCGCAACAGCCCAACCGCAATCGCGGCGTTCCTGGACCGCTGTGCGTACCTTGCAGCGAGCGCCTGCGCATCCATTGCAATGTACGGGCGCCGGACTGTTGGCGGCGCTGTGCATAGCCGGATGCGGAAACCGCAATACAGCGGTGCTGCCGGGTGCGGATCCGCAGCGCGGCGCAGCGCTCATCCGCGAGGTGGGCTGCGCCAGTTGCCATATGATCCCCGGCATCCGCGGCGCACGCGGCCTGGTCGGACCGCCCTTGATGCACTTCTCGCGTCGCACCTACGTGGCCGGGCGCCTGCCGAATACTCCCGCCAACCTGATCGACTGGATCCGCGATCCCCAGGCCATCGACCCTGCGACGGCCATGCCGACCATCGGGCTCGACGAGCAACAGGCGCGCGACATCGCCGCCTATCTGTACACCCTGAGGTGATGCGATGCAGTCCCGGGAAGCGCCGCTCGCGGCCGACAGAACGGGCGTTGCGTGCAGCGCAACCGGATGCCCACTTGCGGTGCGCGGACTCGTGGTTGCAGTCTGCAGCGCGGTGGCTTTGTTGAGTGCCTGCGAGTCGCGCGAGGGCGCCCGCCAGGCACGGCAGGCCCCGGCCGTGTGGCACGAGGGCGAGGTGGCGGGTGCGGCGCCCAATGTGCGTCTGATCTCCCCGCTGCCCAAGGGCGAATGGCACCTGCCGGCCGGGGACTATGCCGCCACCCGCTTCAGTCCTCTCGAGCAGATCACGACGGAGAACGTGAAGGACCTCAAGGTGGTCACCACGGTCTCGACCGGTATCCCGCGTGGTCACGAGGGCGCGCCGCTGGTCGTCAACGGCACCCTGTACGTGACCACCCCCTACCCGAACAATCTGCTGGCGCTCGACCTCACGCGGCCCGGGATGCCGCTCAAGTGGACGTACGAGCCGCGACCCGATCCACGCGCCGTGGGCATCGCCTGCTGTGACGTGGTCAACCGCGGCGCGTCCTACGCCGACGGCAAGATCGTCTTCAATACCCTCGATGCACATACGGTGGCCGTGGACGCCGAGACCGGCGAGGAAGTCTGGCGCACGCGCGTCGGCAACATCGAAGTCGGGGAGACCGTGACCATGGCGCCGCTCATCGTCAAGGACAAGGTGATCATCGGCAACTCGGGCGGCGAGCTCGGCGTGCGCGGCTGGATCCTCGCGCTCGATCTCGACGACGGCCGCGAGGTCTGGCGTGGCTACAACACCGGTCCGGACGAGGAGGTATTGATCAATGAGGACACGCGGCCGTTCTTCGAGAAGGACCGCGGCCAGGATCTCGGCGCACGCTCGTGGCCGGGAGAGGAGTGGCGCCGCGGCGGCTCGACCGTGTGGGGCTGGGTGTCCTACGACCCGGAGCTCGACCTCATCTACTACGGCACCGGCAATCCGGGCGTGTGGAATGCGGACCTGCGGCCCGGCGACAACAAGTGGTCGTGCAGCATCATCGCGCGCGATCCGGACGACGGCACGGTGCGCTGGATCTACCAGGTCACGCCGCACGATTCGTGGGACTACGACGAGATCATGGAGAACGTGCTGGTCGACATGGAGTTCGGCGGGAGCCTGCGCAAGCTGCTCATTCATCCGGGACGCAACGGCTTCGTCTACGTCCTCGATCGTGAAACCGGCGAGCTGCTCTCGGCGGAGAAGTTTCAGCCGACGAACTGGGCCGAAGGCTACGACCTGAAGACGGGCCTGCCGATCGAGGTGCCCGAGAAGCGCACCGGCTACGGCAAGGTGGTGACCAATATTTGCCCCTCCTCGACCGGCGCCAAGGAATGGAATCCCTCGGCGTTCTCGCCGCGTACGGGGCTCCTCTACATCCCGGCGCACAACACCTGCATGGACTATGAGGGCATCGAGGCGAACTACATTGCCGGCACGCCCTATCTGGGAGCGAGCGTGCGGATGTACCAGGGCGCGGGCGGTTACCACGGGGAGCTGGTCGCCTGGGACCCGGTCAATGCACGTTCCGTATGGAGCATCAAGGAGCGCGACCTGCCGCTGTACAGCGGTGTGCTCGCGACGGCGGGAGACGTGGTGTTCTACGGCACCATGGACGGCTGGTTCCGCGCCGTCGATGCCCGCAGCGGCGAACGGCTTTGGGAGTTCAAGACCGCCTCCGGAATCATCGGCAATCCCATGACCTTCATCGGCGCCGACGGGCGCCAGTACGTCGCGATCTACTCCGGGGTCGGTGGCTGGATGGGCGCGGCGGCCTTTCCCGATGTGTCCACCGACGATCCCTACGCCGCGCTCGGCGCCGTCGGCGCAATGAAGGACCTGCAGAAATTCACCCTGCCCGGAGACGTGTTGTATGTCTTCGGATTTTAGCCGCGCGCTGATTTTCGCGTTGCTCGTCGTCGCGGCGCTCACGGCGATGAACCATCGGTTGCTCGAGCGCGACCGGGCGGCGCCGCTCGAGCGAATCGTCGTGCCGGGTGCACGGTCGGGCGGGCCGGTCCCGTCGGGCGCAACCGGCGACCGGACAGCCGAGCTGCGCGTCTGCGCCGATCCGAACAACCTGCCGTTCTCGAACCACAAGGAGCAAGGTTTCGAGAATGCGATTGCGACACTGATCGCTCGGGAGCTCGGTCGCGAAGTGCGCTACACCTGGTGGCCACAACGCCGCGGCTTCGTGCGCAACACCCTGGGGGCGGACCGGTGCGATCTGGTGATGGGCGTGCCGGAGGGTTACGAGCTGCTCGAGACGACCGAGCCGTACTATCGATCGACGTATGTCTTCGTCACGCGCCATGACAGCGGCCTCGACATCGACAGCTTCGACGATGTGCGCTTGCGTGACTTGCGCATCGGCGTGCATGCCGTGGGCGACGATTACGCCAGCGTGCCGCCGGCCCAGGCGCTGGCTGCCCGCGGCCTGGCGCGCAACATCCGGGGCTACAGCATCTACGGGGCCTACTCGGAGCCCGATCCACCCAAGGAGCTGATCGAGGCCGTGGCGAGCGGCGAGGTCGACGTGGCCGTCGCATGGGGCCCCTTGGCCGGCTACTTTGCACGACGGCAGCCGGTGGCGCTCGATGTGCGCCCGGTCGCTGCCCAGGCCCAGGCGGCCTCCCTGCCGATGACTTTCGCGATCTCCATTGGGGTGCGCCGCGGCGATCACGCCTTGCGCGACTCGGTGGAACAGGCGATCGCACGCCGGCGCAGCGACATTCGTGCCCTGCTGGCGAGCTATGGCGTGCCCCTGGTCGATGAGGAGGCCATGCCTTACGGCACGGCGCCCGACGAAGCGCAGTTCGCGCAAGCGGGCGAGGGCTCGTGATGCGGTCCGCATGGTCGCACACGGCCGGCATCGCACTGTCGCTGCTCGTGTGCGCCTGCGGCGAGCGTGGCGGTGCGGGCGGCGCACAGTCGTTGCCGGTCGCCGCCAGCGCACCACCCGGCAGCATCGCCGTGGGGCCGACCCCCGGCGCCGGCGCGCCGCCGCGCGCACCGCGCAATCCGCTCGCCTCGACCGCCGCGGTGTTGCAGGACGGGCGCCGGCTGTACGTGTGGTTCAACTGCGCAGGTTGTCACGGCGGCCATGGCGGCGGCGGCATGGGTCCCAGTCTGCGCGACGAGCGTTGGATCTACGGCAATGGCGACGCCCAGATCTTCGACTCCATCGCGGCGGGGCGAGGCGACGGTATGCCGGCCTGGGGCACGACCCTGCCCGAACAGGAGATCTGGAAGCTGGTCGCCTACATCCAGTCGCTGCGCACGCCCGATGAGCCGCAGCCGCCGCGCTGAGGTCTCGAGAGGCGAGTCGTGGTGCGTGCACTGAGCCTGCTTCTGACGATGCTGCTGGCCGGCTGTGTCGGCGAGCAACACGTCTTGCAGGCGACGGGCATCGAAGCCCAAGTCATCGCGCGCATGTGGTGGATCATGCTGGCCGGCGCCATCGTGGTGCTGGCGCTGGTCGTGGCGGTGCTCGGGTATGGGCTGTTCAGACCGCCCGAACGTCGGGTGCATGTCGCTGCCGGGCCGCTGATCTTCGGCGGGGGCGTGGTGTTGCCGGTGGTGGCGCTCACCGCCCTGCTCAGCTACACGCTGTACGCGAGCAGCGGGTTGCGCGGCGCTCATCCCGACCTGCCCGTCGAAATAGAGGTGATTGGCCGTCGCTGGTGGTGGGACGTGCATTATGTGGGAGAGGATCCGGCCCGGCACTTTCGCACCGCGAACGAGCTCTACCTGCCCACGGGATCGCCGACCCGCATCAGGGTGCGCTCGGTCGACGTGATCCACAGCTTCTGGGTGCCCAATCTCGCAGGGAAAATCGATCTGCTGCCGGGGCGCAGCAACGAGATCGTGCTGCATCCCACGACGACGGGCGTCTCGCGCGGCCAATGCGCCGAGTATTGCGGCGCACAGCACGCGAACATGGCACTGCATGTCGTGGCGCTGGAGCCGGAGGCGTATCGAGCCTGGCTCGAGCGACAGCGCCAGCCGGCCGCAGAGCCCGCCGAGCCGTTCACACGACTCGGCCGGGAGGTGTTCATGCGCGCCGCATGCGCCTACTGCCACGCCGTGCGCGGCTCGCATGCGGGCGGGCTGTCCGGTCCCGACCTGACGCACGTCGGCTCGCGCCGCTGGATCGCCGCCGGCATGCTGCCGACGACACGCGGCAGTCTCGCCGGGTGGATCGCGCACGCGCAGCAGATCAAGCCGGGCAACCTGATGCCGTCGTTCGCCGCGTTCAGCGGCGAGGAACTGCGTGCTCTCGCGGCATACATGGAGAGCCTGCAATGAGCGCCACCGAGCAGGGCGCGACGGCCGCCGGCACCGGTGAACAGCACGTCGACGATGCATTCCTGCGGCTGTGGAGCGACCCCACGCGCGGCCTGGCGGCCGTCAGCGCCGTCAATCAAACCTACATCGGCCAACGTTACGTCGTCGCGGGCCTGGCGTTCATGGCGATCGGCGGTGTGCTCGGGCTGCTCATGCGCCTGCAGCTCGCAGTGCCGGACAACGGGCTGATCGATCACGAGCTGTACAACCAGCTCTTCACCATGCACGGCACGACCATGATGTTCCTGTTCGCCGTGCCCATCGTGGAGGGCATCGCGATCTTTCTGATCCCGCTCATGCTCGGCGCGCGCGACCTGGTGTTTCCGCGACTGAGCGCCTTCGGCTTCTGGTGCTATCTGTTCGGCGGGCTGGTTCTGTACTCGAGCCTGTTCTTCGGCATGATGCCCGATGCCGGCTGGTTCCTGTACGTGCCGCTGTCCGGCCCAGAATATTCACCGGCGCCGAACACCGATTTCTGGCTGCTCGGCGTGACCTTCGTGGAGATTTCGGCGCTCACTGCCGCCGTGGAGCTGGCGGTCTCCATTCTGAAGACCCGCGCGCCGGGCATGTCCATCGACCGGATGCCGCTGTTCGCCTGGTACATCCTGGTCGTGGCCTTCATGATCATTTTCGCCTTCCCGGCCCTCATCATCGGCAGCATGCTGCTGGAGATCGAACGGGCCTTCGGCTGGGCGTTCTTCGATGCCGCCACGGGCGGCGATCCGCTGCTCTGGCAGCATTACTTCTGGATCTTCGGGCACCCGGAGGTGTACATCATCTTCCTGCCGGCTGCGGGCTTCGTATCCATGATCCTGCCGACGTTCGCGCGCCGGCCGCTCGCCGGTCATGTGTGGGTGATCCTGGCCGTCATCGGCACCGGCTTCGTGAGCATGGGGCTGTGGGTGCACCACATGTTCACCACCGGGCTGCCGCTCATGGCCATGGGCTTTTTCTCCTCGGCGAGCATGACGGTCTCGGTGCTCTCCGGCGTGCAAGTGTTCGCGTGGCTGGCCACGCTCTGGCTCGGCAAGCCGGTGATGCGTTCCCCGCTGTTGTTCTCGGCGGGCTTCATCGTGCTGTTCGTGATGGGCGGCCTGACCGGCGTGATGGTGGCGGTGATGCCGTTTGACTGGCAGGGGGACGACAACTACTTCGTCGTTGCGCCTTTTCCCCACGTCCTGATCCGCGGCATCGGTGTTCCGCCTCCCCCCCCCCTGTACTACTGG
>QGUO01000616.1 GCA_003242495.1 Pseudomonadota bacterium
CATGCCCGAACCCTTGAGCTCGAAGTCCGGGTTGCCGCGCACGACGACCTGCCCCGGCACGCCGAGCCGTTTCGCGGCCTCGGCGAGCAGCGGCACTTCACGTGCGGATTCGATGGCGACGAGCACGCCGGCGGCCGCCGCCTGCAGCAGCTCGGCGGCCGACTTGCCGGGCCCCGCAAAGCCGATGCGCCCGGGCTCGACGCCTGCATCCAAGGCGAGCTTGAGCTCCCCCGCCGAGGCGACGTCCATGCCATCCACCCGCTGCGCCAGATGCCCGACGACGGCCGGCATGGGATTGGCCTTGATGGCGTAGTGCAGGCCCACGGAGGCCGGCAAGGCGGCGCGCAGCGCGCGCACACGCTCGCTGATCAGCGTCCGGTCGTACGCATAGAAGGGCGTACGCCCCACTCGCGCGGCGAGGCGGGTGAGCGGCACGCCGCCCACCAGCAGTTCCTCTCCCGCAGTGGCGAACTGGGACATCGCGGCGTGTTGCAGCGGGGCCGGGCTACGCTCGGTCATACGCCCCGCTCTCCCGGGCTTTCATCCAGGCACGCCGCAGCGCCGCGGTCGGTCTGGTTGCGCGGCACCGGCCCGTCATGGACCTCGCCCGCGACGGCGTACATCATGAAATGCTGCAGCAGATAGGGACGTCGCATGGCAATATTGCGCTTACGGTCGACCGGAACCGGGGGTGCCTGGCGGACGTTCGCTGGCATCTGTTGTGCACCGACCCACGTGTGGAGTTCGCCATTGGACACCAAGAACACGCTGCTCAGCGTCATCGACGAAGTGCTCGGGCTCGATGGCCAGGCGCTCGCCTTCGATCTCGATACGCCGTTGCTCGGCGCCATACCTGAGCTCGACTCGCTCGGCGTCGTCACGCTCATCAAGGCCCTCGAGGAGCGGTTCGGGTTCGTGGTCGACGCCGAGGAGCTGAGCGGCGCCGCCTTCGAGACGGTCGGCACCCTGGTCGAGTTCGTCGACGGCAAGCGGCAGGCACTCGATGCGTGATCCGGGAAGGGTCTCCAGGAACGCATGGATGCGGCGCTCGCACCAGAGCTTGTCCTGCAACCGGTTGAGCGTGTGACCCATCTGTGGGCGCCACTCGACGCTCAGGTGCTGTGCTGAGAACGCATTCGGGAAGGCCTCGAACAGCTGCCGGGGGTGGTTGCAGGACTCGGTGATGCCACCGGTGATGATGTACAGAAACCGCACGCCGCGCGCGCGCATGCGCCGCGCGCGCTCGATGGTCTCCTCCCGCGTGCAGCTCAGCAGCCCGTAGTAGCGCGGCGGCAGCACCGGCGCCGCCGTCGATTCCCGGACCCGCAGATACAGCGAACGGCCCGACACGACGTTCCACCAGGAGCGCAGACTCAGCAGGCGCTGCAGATTCTTGCGCAGGTAGTAGCCGCGCGTGCGCGGAATGGTCGGATCGATCAGGACCAGCCCGCGCACACGGGCATCGTCGGCGGCGACATAGAACGCGTTGTCCGCCCCCGAGCAAATGCCGGCCAGCACGACGCCGCTGCCCTGATCCATCAGATCGATGGCATCGACGATGTCGCGCACGACGACCTGCTCGAGCGTGCCCTCCTCGGGCGCCAGCTCACTGTCGCCGATGCCCGAAAGGTCGAAGCGTAACGTCCGGTAGCCGGCTGCCGCGGCAGCGCGCGCCAGGCCGACCGAGAAACGGCTGGGACCGGCGCGGTGCATGATGCCGGCATTGAGAATGATGAGCGCCAGACCGCGGCGCGCCGCACCCGGCTCGCTGATGATCCCGAACAGCGTGCCGTGGCGGCCGAACTTCCTGGCGGTCTCTTTCACGGCTGGGTCAGCCATGCGCCGATCGCCTTCAGC
>QGUO01000193.1 GCA_003242495.1 Pseudomonadota bacterium
GGATGGACTCCTGCATGACTTCGCCGAGCTGGCCGGTGTGCGTCAGCTTGCCTTTGCCGGGCACCACCGCGGCCTCGATGGTGAGCAGCTCACCGCCCACCTCCGTCCAGGCCAGACCGGTGACCTGCCCGACCTGATCCTGCTCCTCGGCACGACCGTAACGGAAGCGCCGCACCCCGAGATACTTGCTCAGGTTGCGCGGCGTGACCGTGATGCTGGTCGTCTCCGGCTTGGCGAGCAGCTGCTTCACGGCCTTGCGGCAGATCTTGGAGATCTCGCGCTCGAGGTTGCGCACGCCGGCCTCGCGCGTGTAGTAGCGGATGATGTCGAGAATGGTGCTGTCCGAAATCTTCAGCTCGTCGGTCTTCAGCCCGTTCTGCTTCATCTGCTTCGGTAGCAGGTAACGCCGCGCGATCGCGCTCTTCTCGTCCTCGGTGTAGCCCGGCAGACGGATCACTTCCATGCGGTCGAGCAGCGGCGCGGGAATGTTCAGGCTGTTGGCCGTGCAGACGAACATGACCTCCGACAGATCGAAATCCACCTCGAGATAGTGATCGTTGAACGTGGAGTTCTGCTCCGGGTCGAGCACCTCGAGCAACGCCGAGGACGGATCGCCACGGAAGTCCATCGCCATCTTGTCGACTTCGTCGAGCAGGAACAGCGGATTGTGCACGCCGGTCTTGACCATGTTCTGCACGATCTTGCCCGGCATGGAGCCGATGTAGGTGCGCCGGTGGCCGCGGATCTCGGCCTCATCGCGCACACCGCCCAGGGACATGCGCACGAACTTGCGATTGGTGGCGCGCGCGATGGACTGACCGAGGGAGGTCTTGCCCACGCCCGGCGGTCCGACCAGACACAGGATCGGGCCCTTGAGCTGCTTGACACGCTGCTGCACCGCCAGGTACTCGATGATGCGCTCCTTGACCTTCTCGAGCCCGTAGTGGTCCTCGTCCAGGACCTTCTCGGCGTGCGCGATGTCGTGGTGCACCTTGGTCTTCTTCTTCCACGGGCACTTCACCAGCCAGTCGACGTAGTTGCGCACCACGGTCGCCTCGGCCGACATCGGCGACATGAGCTTGAGCTTGTTGAGCTCGGACATGGCCTTGTCGCGCGCTTCCTTGGGCATGCCAGCCTTCTGGATGCGCTGCTCGAGCTCGGCGAGCTCGTTCGGCGCATCCTCGATCTCACCGAGCTCCTTCTGGATGGCCTTCATCTGCTCGTTGAGATAGTACTCGCGCTGGCTCTTCTCCATCTGCTGCTTGACGCGGCCACGGATGCGCTTTTCGATCTGCAGCACGTCCATCTCGCCCTCGATGAGCGCGAGGATGTGCTCCAGACGCTTGCGCACGTCCTGGATCTCCAGGACCTTCTGCTTGGCGTCGAGCTTCAGGGACATGTGTGCCGCCACGGTGTCGGCCAGCCGACCGGGCTGCTCGATGCCCGCCAGCGAGGTGAGGATCTCGGGCGGCACCTTGCGGTTGAGCTTCACGTACTGCTCGAACTGCGAGATGACCGAGCGGGCGAGCACGTCCATCTCGCGCTCGTCGTACTGCTCGAGATCCTTCAACGGCGAGATCTCGGCGCCGAAGTACGGGCCGCTCACCAGCTTCTCGATCTTGGCGCGCTCGGCGCCCTCGACCAGCACCTTGACGGTGCCGTCCGGAAGCTTCAGAAGCTGCAGGATGGTGGCCACCGTGCCGAGGCGATACAGGTCCTGCGGACCGGGATCGTCGACGTCGGCCTGCTTCTGGGCGACCAGCAGGATCTGCTTGCCCGCGCGCATCGCCTGGTCGAGGGCGAGGATCGACTTCTCGCGGCCGACGAACAGCGGGATCACCATGTGCGGATAGACGACCACGTCGCGCAGCGGCAGCACGGGCATCGCTGCGGGTGTGGTGGTCTGCTCGAAATCGGGAGTATCGGTGCTCACACGCGGTACCTATGCTTGCGCCGTCCCAGCGGCTCGGGACGGCAAGAATGAAAGTGCTACGCGAGAAAATACCGGAAGCCGCTTCGCCCCGCTACCAGATGGCTGTAGGGCTTTGTCCAGGATCGTCCAGGATCCGCGCTTGCCTCATCCCCGGATGCAGGGAACGCCTGTAGGCCGAAGCCAACCCGTGGGGGGCTCGCAGATCCCTTCGCCCGCGTACAAACGGCCGTGCCTGACCGTCCTCGAGATGTGCCTGCGCCGGCGCGGATTTCAACCCGCACCGGCCGGGAACCAGGGAGGGGGCCGGGCTCGGGGAGGCGCCCCCGAGCCCGTGCCGTGACTAGTGGTGGTGGTCGCTGCCCGTGGGGCGGTGCTCTTCGACGTGCTCGTCCTCGGACGAGCCGAATAGAATGTACGGTTTGCTCTCGCCCAGGATGACCGCCTCGTCGACGACCACCTTCTGCACGTTGCGCAGCGAAGGCAGCTCGTACATGGTCTCGAGCAGCACGTTCTCGAGGATGGTCCTCAGGCCGCGCGCGCCGGTGCGACGCTGCATGGCCTTCTTGGCCACCGCCCTGAGCGCGTCGGGCCGGAACTCGAGCTCCACGCCCTCCATCTCGAACAGCTTGCGGTACTGCTTGCTCAGCGCGTTCTTCGGCTCGAGCAGGATGGAGACCAGGGCCGACTCGTCCAGCTCGTCGAGGGTCGCCACCACCGGCAGACGGCCCACGAACTCCGGAATGAGCCCGAACTTGATCAGGTCCTCCGGCTCCACGTCGTGGAACAGGTCGGTGCCGTGCGGGCGATCGCTCTGGGCGCGCACGTCCGCCATGAAGCCGATGCCGGTCTTCTGGGTGCGGTTGAGAATGATCTTCTCCAGCCCGGCGAACGCACCGCCGCAAATGAACAGGATGTTGCCGGTATCCACCTGCAGGAACTCCTGCTGCGGGTGCTTGCGCCCGCCCTGCGGCGGCACCGAGGCGATGGTGCCTTCGATCAGCTTGAGCAGGGCCTGCTGCACCCCCTCACCGGAGACGTCGCGGGTGATGGAGGGGTTGTCCGACTTGCGCGAGATCTTGTCGATCTCGTCGATGTACACGATGCCGGTCTGCGCCTTCTCGACGTCGTAGTCGCACTTCTGAAGGAGCTTCTGGATGATGTTCTCGACATCCTCGCCGACGTAACCGGCCTCGGTGAGCGTGGTGGCGTCGGCGATCGTGAACGGCACGTTGAGCAGGCGCGCCAGCGTCTCGGCCAGCAGCGTCTTGCCGCAGCCGGTCGGCCCGATCAGCAGGATGTTGCTCTTGGCAAGCTCGATGTCGTCCTTCGAGCGGGCGTCGGACTTCGTCTGCAACCGCTTGTAATGGTTGTACACCGCCACCGACAGCACCTTCTTGGCCCGATGCTGGCCGATGACGTACTCGTCGAGAACCTTCTTGATCTCGTGCGGGCGCGGCAGCTTGTCGCGGGTCCGCTCGGCGCGCTCTTCGAGCTCCTCGCGGATGATGTCGTTACAGAGCTCGACGCACTCGTCGCAGACGAACACCGACGGGCCGGCGATGAGCTTGCGCACCTCGTGCTGGCTCTTGCCGCAGAACGAGCAGTACAGGAGCTTGCCGTCGTCGTGTTTGCCGCGGGAATCTTCAGACATGCATCACCTTAAGATCGCATAGAGCGAACAGGGTTCGGGGCTATATATCACGCACCGACGCCCTGGCGCAAAGACACCCGGCCGGTCCGGGCGCAATTTGGCCCCGCAGCAAGAATTTTCCTGTCGGGGCAACTACTTGGCGCCTCCTGGGGCGGCCTCCGCACGCTGCTCGAGGACCCGGTCGATCAACCCGTAAGCCACCGCCTGCTCGCCACTCATGAAGTTGTCGCGGTCGGTGTCCTTGGCGATTTTTTCGATCGATTGACCGGTATGCTTCGACAGGATCCGGTTGAGCCGGTCACGGGTCTGCAGGATCTCCCGGGCATGGATGTCGATGTCCGAGGCCTGACCCTGAAAACCCGCCAGGGGCTGGTGGATCATCACGCGCGAGTGCGGCAGGCTGAAACGCTTGCCCTTGGTGCCGCCGGCGAGCAGCACCGCAGCCATGCTGGCCGCCTGGCCGATGCACATGGTGCTCACGTCGCACTTGATGAACTGCATCGTGTCATAGATCGACAGCCCGGCGGTCACCACCCCGCCCGGGGAATTGATGTACAGGGCGATGTCCTTTTCCGGGTTCTCCGACTCCAGGAAGAGCAGCTGCGCCACCACCAGGTTCGCCATGTGGTCCTCGATCGGACCGACGATGAAGATGACCCGTTCCTTCAGGAGTCGTGAATAGATGTCGTAGGCACGCTCACCGCGAGCGGTCTGCTCGACGACCATGGGGACTAGATTCATGGCGAAACTCACCTTCTCTATGTCTTTAGCGCCGGAGCCTTAAGCGCCGAAATTCATCAGTTCCTTGAACGTCGCCGCTTCCTCGTTCACCTTGGCGCGTTCGAGCAGCCACTCGACGGCCTGATCCTCGAGCACGCTCGCCTCCATCTGGCGGCGGATCTGAGGATTGGCCTGGTAGCTCTGCAGCGCTTCATTGGGGTTCGGGAACTGTTGTGCAAGCTCCTCGAAACGCTCACGTACCCTGCCCTGGTCCACTTCGAGCTTGGCGGTCTTGATGACCTCGTTGAGCAGCAGGCTCAGGGCCACGCGACGGCGCGCCGCGTCCTGGAAGGCCTCCGCCGGCGGGATCTGCGAGGCGTCCTGCACCCCCATCCGCCGGGCCGCGTCGATCTGCAGCTCGCGCACCTGGGACTCGAGCAGGCTCTTGGGCACCTCGACCGGATTGGTCTCGAGCAGCCCCTCGAGCACCTGGTTCTTGACGCGCACGCGGATCGCCTCGCCGAGCTCGCGCCGCATGTTCTCCTCCACCTCCTCGCGCAGCCGGGCGATGCCGCCCTCCTCCACGCCATAGGATTTGCAGAACTCCTCGTCGAGCTCCGGCAGCTGCCGCTCCTCGACGCTGCGCACCTTCACGGCGAACCGGGCCGTCTTGCCGGCCAGCGCCGCGGCGTGATAGCCCTCGGGGAAGGTCAGCTCGATGGTCTTCTCCTCACCCGCCTTGACGCCCTTCAGGCCTGCCTCGAAGTCCGCCAGCATGCGGCCTTCGCCGATCACCACCGGGATGTTCTCGCCCTTGCCGCCCTCGAACGGCTCGCCGTCGATCGTGCCCTCGAAGTCCACGGTCACGCGATCGGTTTCGCGCGCCTCGCGCTCGACGGCGTTGAACTGGGGCCGCTGGGCCCGCAGGTTCTCGATCATGGCGTCCACGTCGGCCGGGGTGACTTCCGCGGTGGGCCGAGTGACTTTGATGTCCTCGAGGCCCTTCAGTTCAATTTCGGGGAATACTTCGAATATGGCCCGGTACTTGAGGTCGGCCCCCTGCTCGACGCTGATCGGCTCGATGCGCGGCCCGCCGGTGGGCACCAGCTTGTGCTGCACCACGGCCTCGGCGAAGGTCGACTGCATCACATCGCCCAGCACCTCCTGGCGGACCTGCTGACCGAACTGCTGGCGAATCACCTTCACCGGCACCTTGCCCGGCCGGAAGCCCTTCAGGCGCACCGTGCGGCTCATGGATTTGAGCTTCTCGTCGATCGCCTTTTCGACGCGCTCTGCGGGAACCTGGACCTCCATCCGGCGCTCCAGTGCCCCGGTCGACTCTACCGAAACCTGCATGTGCTTAAGAACCCCTGCTTCTTAGGTCTTGAAACTGCTCGTAAAATCACGCGACCGATCCCCACTCGGGCGTCGGCGGGCGGGCGGACTGGTGCGAAAGGAGGGACTCGAACCCTCACGGGCATGCCCACTGGAACCTAAATCCAGCGCGTCTACCAGTTCCGCCACTTTCGCAGCCCTTGCCCCATCACCCGAGCCACGGGTCGCCTCCTGCACCAAGGCCATGGGAGACGCTCCAGCGGCAAGGAGGCCCCGCCAGCGGTCCGGGCGCCAGGCCACGGCCAGGCCGCCTGTGCCTGGCCGATGCACGGGTTTGAAACGCTTCCCTCCATCCGCCAGGCGACGACGATCCCGCCAGCGCATCTCTTGCGACGAGCGTAGCAGGGCCGCGGGGCCGCGGAGTATACCTGACGTCAAAGGCTCTGCAGGGCGCACATTGAGGCCGCGCAGCGGTCTGTCGAGGGCTGCGCACGTGCGCCGTGTCGCGTGAGCGCGGCGGCGCGGAGCGGACAGGGTGGACGGGGCCTGGGACATGCGGCCTTCTGATGTAGAATGCGGCTAAGCATATCACGATAGGTGACTGACTCAAAAGGATATCCAGCCAGATTGCCCTGGCTTTGCCCAGCAGACCGGGTCGCAAAGGACCTTTGCGCGGAACCGCTAACGTCGACCTGACGCGGTTGCGACATGCGAACCGCCAGACAGGCGTTTCGCCGCACGCCAGGCGACAGCCATCCATGTCGAGGGACTCGAAACCGACCTCGGCCCGGGCTTGGAGGGCGCCCCGCACGGCGCGACGCCGCTGGCCGACTGAAGCGGTGCGTCGGATCAATCCCCCCAGCACGCGCCGGCCCCAATTGCGGGACAGAGCAGGCCCGACCGCCCCCCAGGGGCGCTTTGCCCGGCGGCCGGACGCCCACCGCCGCACACACGCCTGGCACCGCTTGACGCAGCGCCCCTGACCGGACATGGCACGCCCGACTCGACCTGCAATCGAGCTCGAGCGCGGGAGGGCGCGCCATGAAGCCGACCGGCCGCTC